>JAZNLX010000057.1:0-6296 GCA_045579325.1 Spirochaetia bacterium | reverse complement strand
CTGGATTCCCAGGTTCTTTCCGTTTCTTACGGCACGGCGGATAAGACGGCGGAGAATATAGCCCTGTCCCACGTTGGAAGGGGTGCATCCTCTCTGGTCTCCCAGAATAAAGGTTGATGTTCTGATATGGTCTGCAATGATTCTCATGGAAACATCGGTCTTTTCATCCTGTCCGTAGGTTACTCCGGCCAGCTCCCCGATCTTTGCCAGGATAGGCTGCATTACTTCTGTCTCGTATACCGATTTCTTTCCCTGGAGAATGGCGATGGTTCTTTCGATACCCATACCTGTGTCGATACACTTGCGCTCCATCTCCACGAACTTGCCGTCTGCTGTCTTGTTGTAGCCCATGAGAACGTCGTTCCAGATCTCAAAGTATTTTCCGCATCCGCAACCCGGTTTGCAGTCAGGACCGCAGGCAGGACGCCCTGTGTCTATGAACATCTCTGTGTCCGGACCGCAAGGACCTGTCTCTCCGGCCGGACCCCACCAGTTGTCCTCTCTCGGCATGAAATAGATTCTTTCCTTAGGAATGCCCATTCTTTCCCAGATCTCGGCACTTTCCGTATCCTTAGGAATGCCCTCCTCCCCTTCAAAAACAGTTACAGAAAGCTTGTCTGCAGGAATGTGAAGCACCTCTGTCAGGAACTCCCAGCTCCATGGAATCATCTCTTTCTTGAAATAATCTCCCAGAGACCAGTTTCCCAGCATCTCGAAACAGGTCAGGTGATGCGGATCTCCTACGCTGTCGATATCTCCGGTTCTGATACACTTCTGGTAGTCTGTAAGTCTCTTGCCTGCCGGATGTGGCTGACCGAGAATATATGGAACCAGCGGATGCATACCCGCTGTAGTAAAAAGTACTGTAGGATCGTTTTCCGGAATAACCGATGCTCCGGAAATCTGTGTATGACCCTTTGATACAAAGAAGTCAATAAATTTCTGTCTAAGTTCATTTGCTTTCATGGGAATCTCCAATTACTTATAATATAATATAATATAATATAAAACAATCTGCTTATTCAAGTCTGTTACTTAACCTCAACCATAACTGCATCCCCTTCGGTAGGCATTACCAGAAGCATTTTCCGGATCGGCATACCGGGATACATGGATGCCAGTCCCTGTGCGTAGAGGCTTACCTGACGGCTGTAGCGGTCAAGGGTCTCCCTGTCAAGCCGGCCGCCGGTATGGGTCTTGTAATCCAGGATAACAAACTCCCTGCCGTCTCCCACCACCAGGTCCATGATTCCGTAGAGCATCCTGTCCTCGTGCCTGAATAAAATACCCGCCTCGGCCCTCATGCCTGCAGCATTTCTTACCAGCTCCCGGTACTCCTTGTTCATAAGCCCCTTGCGGATAAAGTTCTCTGCCTTTTTCTTTATGTCGGCAGGCAGCTCCAGCATTTTGGTATCTATGTTTTCAGGATCCACCGCATCGTACTTTATCTCAAGCAGCTTCTTCTCGAACCAGCTGTGAACCGCAGTACCTATGTCGTTGCTCCTGTTGTCCCGGTTCTCGCCGCCGGTATACTCTGCCTTGGCCTCCTCCTCGTCGGTCTCCCCATTGAGATACCTGGATACGGAGCCGTATTCCAGAAGGTCGGAAAAACCCTCTTCCCTGATAAAAGGCATAGACTCGGAACGGTAGGCTCCCTTTTCGGCTTCCGGGGTAGCGATACACTCAAAGTGGATATTTTCAAT
The DNA here is from genome assembly GCA_045579325.1 of Spirochaetia bacterium. GTDB lineage: Bacteria > Spirochaetota > Spirochaetia > CADAEX01 > CADAEX01 > CADAEX01. The sequence goes on along the minus strand of JAZNLX010000057.1, from coordinate 4,593 downwards.
CTCTGCCGCTGCCGGTACCGAATCAAGGTTGCTCAGGATATTCTTGTACCAGTTGGCATCCGGAACCGCAAGCTTGTCCGCATCATAATTCTCTGTCCTGAGGGTTACGAAAAGATTGTCCCTGGCCCTTGTCAGCGCCACGTAGAGAAGATTTGCATACTCCCTTTCGTCAAATTCGGTATTCTCGTATTTCATGCATACAGAGAAAGGAAATTCGGAATCGCCGTCATTAAGCTCCCGCACCCTTCTGACACCGAAATCGGTAACAAGACCGTCTCCCTGACTGAGGTTGATGAAGCTCAGTTCCTCAGAATCCATATAATCCCTGCTTGTTACCTTGGCCAGGATAAGGTTATCGAATTCCAGCCCCTTGGAGCTGTGGACTGTCATGATTTTTACCGAATCGGCAACTGCAATGACACATTCCTTGGCATTTTCCTCTGTCATGCTGTCCAGGTGATTAAAAATACTTTCCGGGCAGTTCTCGAACTTTTCCGCCACCTCTCCCAGATATTCGGTAAAAACCGATATATAGGATGCGGCACCCTGAGTCCTGCCCATATGAAGGCTGTATTCCCGGAAGGCTATGATTTCCTGCAGCGTAAAGAGAACTCCCTTTCCCGGATCCCGTTCCCTGCGGTAAAGCTCTGCCAGAACAGGAAATGCAGCCAGTACGGATTCCGGAAGAATGCCGTAGATAACCTTAAGCAGAAGAATAAGCTCATAAATTTCCGGCAGGTTGAAGAAGTCCCTTTTCATGATGAAGGAATAAGGAATTCCCGCAGTTCTCAGCGCTTCCAGGATGTACGACACGTCGGTATAGGACCTGATAAGGATACCCCAGCTTCCGTACTTTTCCTTTCCGTTTTTCCGGATAAGGTTGGCAATATAGTCTCCCTCCTTGATTTTCAGGCGACGGATAAGATCCTTTCTCGGAGCATCCTCTGTCTTGTCATCCTTTGAAAAATAGATATTTGTAAAAAAGACCCTTTTGCCCGGATTCTTTTCTTTCCGTACCGGAATCATGCTTTCGTTGATGATGCGGTATGATCTATATTTGTTGCAGCTTGAAAAAAAGCTGTTGCTGAAATTTACGATTTTTTCCTTGGATCTGTAGTTTTCGTTCAGGGATACCACCAGAGTTCCCTCTTTTTTCTTGAAATACTCGAAAATCTGGTTGTCGCACTGCTGGAAGCGGTAGATTGCCTGCTTCTCATCCCCTACTATGAACAGCGTGTTTTCCGGTGTGTGGATTCCGTCCAGAATCTTTTTCTGCAGCCAGTTGCTGTCCTGGAATTCGTCCACCATTATGTGCCTGATCTCGCCGCTGATCTGTTTACGGATCTCCTCATTCTCCAGAAGCTCTGTCATGTAGATCGGGAAATCGCTGAGCTCAATAACGCTTTTTTCTGTCTTGTAGGCCTCTATTTCCTTTTCCGCTTCTGTCATCAGATCGAAAATATCCAGACGGATGTTCTTTTCAAAATTCTCAGGCAGTGCACTGATATCGGGCTCCGGCTTCAGCATCCGGTATATCTTCTTGAATTCCGCCAGAAGGGATGATGCCCTCTGACTGCTTTTGTAGACCTTGGCAGTGCAGGTATCGTTGCCCACCGCGGAAAAATCCCTTTTTTCAAGCCTCTCTATCTTTTTCAGCACCGCGTTGACTGAATTCTTGTTGGTCTCCTCTTCGATATATTCCCTGAATACCTGAATAAGATTATCGCTGATTTCCCCCAGCCTTTCATTCATGCTTTCAAGAACTGTCAGGAGGATTTTCTTATGCTCATCAAACAGCCTGTCAAACAATGCCCTGCTGCTCTCCGACAATGCAGTTCCGCTGAGCTTGATCCGGTTCATGAGGTTAAGGAGCTCCTCTGTCAGCGTTTTCCTGCTGATATACCTGCTCCAGAGCATGAAGTTTTCCGATTTTTCACGATAGCTGTCGATAAGCCGTTTCAGGATTTCTTCCTTTTTTTCATTGATGATATAGTCATCCGCCACCTTGGCCTCTATGTCCCTGTCGGAATCCTTTCTCACCTTTTCAAAGCGGAGAAGCATGTTGCGGCAGAAGGAATGATTGGTGGAGATGCGGTTCTTGGAGAAAAAGCTCCGTTTGGCCTCCAGAAGCCTTTCCCGCTGCTCCTGTGTCAGGGTGTAGCTGCCCGATTCCACGGAATAAAAGGCATTCAGCTCTATGGTGTCGCAGATCTTGCGGAAAATTCTATTCTGCATCTCTCCGGTAGCCTTTTCGGTAAAGGTTATGCAGAGAATCTCCTCCAGTGTGCAGCCTCCGTTTACAATCAGGTTTACATATCTCGAGGAAAGGAGCTCTGTCTTTCCGGCTCCCGCTCCCGCCACCACGGCAATGTCCTGTTTCAGGTCGGAAACCGCAATTCCCTTTTCACCGGTAAACATTATCAGCTTCTTTTCTGGAATCCCCCTCTTTTCCCCTTTTGTCTCCGTATCTATCAGAGGATAACCGGTATATATTTTATCCCCCGGACACAGACATATATCTTTCTGCTTACGTATGGTCTTAAGCTCAGGACACCCCTTTGCCAACGGACAATATTCGCAGTTATGATTGATTTTTGTACTGAATATTCCCCTGTCCGCCTCATCCAGCAGCTTATTCAGCTCCTCTGCCATACAGCTGTAATAATCCTCCCAGGCCTTTTCGCCGCAGCCGTCCACCTTCTTGTAGTCGCCCACATAGGAAACATAGGCCGCAGTTACCGGATGCTTTCCGAATTTCTCCCTGAGCACGGCACCGTAGACCGGAAGCTGTACCAGGCCGTAGTTGAGTATGTCTTCTTTGTAATCCGAAATACTGCCGGACTTGAAATCGAAAATCAGTATATCGCCGGCAGAGGAACGGCACACAAAATCGGCACGGGTATTCTTTATCCTTACACCCGGCACCAGAGGCAGATCTATTCCCTCTATCTCAAGCTCCGGCATGAAGCTTTCGGGAACTGCATCCATTTCTGCAAGCTCTTTCATAAAACGGCACAGGAAATAAAGATACTTGAAAAAATCCTTGTCATTAAGCTCCGGTTCAGGATATTTTCTGCAGATTTCCTCAAAAATTTTCTTTACTCCAAGCTCATCAAAAGCTGAAAAAAGCATGAACTCTCCACTGTCAGGTTCATCAGGACTGCAGGTTCCTTTTATATAGCTGCAGATGTTGCTCCTCAGTAAATCCTGGTTTTTGTACTCAGGCTTGAACAGCTTTTTCTGCACCAGTACCTTTTCCATAAAATAATGGAAGGCGTTTCCCCGGTCAAAATGTTCCCGGTTCTGGACATGGGGCTTCGGCTGATGACTCTCGTAGGCCGCTCTGGCAGGACAGCTGATGAATTTTTCTATGGAAGTGGCGCTTCCCACCCTTTTTCTCACATCCCCTTTGTATACCGGAGCAAAGTTGTCGTTCTTCACATCCTCTCCGGGAGTGTAACAATCGGCAGCAGGAAAGTTTTCGTAGGTTATGTCATCCACGTTGAACGGAAGCTCTGCCCTGAAATCGGGAACGGAACTTCCAAGCACCTTGATATCGTATTCCTTGCCCGGAAAAAGAGCGTAGATATATTCCAGGTAATGGGTCGGAATGGTGGCTTCGCTGTAGCACGGTATAACGAAGAAGAGCCTGTCGGTTGCCTTTCTGATGTAGGTGGCAAAGATACTCCTGAGATGCTCCTCCTTGGTACAGCCGTAGACCAGCCTGTTGAAGCTTTCGTGGGATCCGTCGCTGAGAAGAGGATTGGGGGCATTGTCCTTCAGGAAGGTACTCTCCTCCATGTCCGCAAAATAGATGATACGGCATTTCGGAATATATTCCTCCATCATGGCCAAAGTCACACCGCAGTTGTCATTTGTAAAAGCCGCCTTCTTTCTCGGCAGCAGAATATCGATAAGATACCCGATTCCGTCCTTAAGCTCCAGACTTCCGCCAAAGACCTGTTCCACCGACTCCCTGTATTCGAAAACCCTTTTTTCCCCTTTTATTCCCAGCCTGTCGGAAATGTCGGAAACTGTTTTCAGAAGCCCTTCGGGAGAGGTTTTCCTGTTTCTGACATCCTTGAGCACGGTCAGGAAGCTGATAAATGCCTTAGGAATATATCTTCCCCGCTCCCGAAGCTCCTCATCTGTCTTTTCCAGCAATGTAATGAAACTGCCGATATCTTTCGGAAAATCAAAATCAGGCTCGTAGAAAAATCTCTCTGCATCGTTGTTGTGGATACGGTTATAGTAATCCACCAGGTTCCTTATGTTCAGATCCAGGACATTGCGGATAAGGGTAAGGATCTCCAGAGTGCTGTCCGGCTGATTGACACTGACCGATGAAACCACGGGAAATCCGAAGTTAACAAAGCAGGCGGTACCGTTCCTGTGGGATTCCTTGCTGCTGAACACCACGGCAAAATCGCTGAACTCATACCCATGCTTATTGATAAGCTCCATGATGTGGGCACGGATTTTGGTGTACTGGGCAAAAGATTTCTCGGCTTTAAGGAAACCCACCTTCCCGGGGGTAATACCTGCCCCCTTTATTCCCAGGGAAGTCGGGGGCCAAGCGGTCTTAGGAAGACA
>JAZNLX010000056.1:0-3627 GCA_045579325.1 Spirochaetia bacterium | reverse complement strand
CCCGTTCCCATTCCGAACACGGAAGTTAAGCCCTCCTGCGCCGATGGTACTGTTCTTTCGGGAGAGTAGGTCGTTGCCAGGCTTTTTTATTTTTTCCCGCTTATCCTGATACTTTTCTTCTCGTTTTTCGTTATACCCAGTGGAGGCTTTATGTTTGTTTTAAACTATTGTCACGGCGGATATGACGGAGATATTGTCAGTGTTGAAGCAGATCTCAGAATGGGCATTCCCGGAATTGATATTGTAGGAATGGCTGATGTTGCAATCAAGGAATCTGCTGATCGTGTAAGGATTGCTGTCCGAAATTCCGGACTTGAATTTCCCCGTGGAAGAATTGCTGTAAATCTTGCCCCTGCCGGTATCCGGAAAGAGGGTGCATATTTCGATCTATCGGTTGCTGTTTCGATTCTATATGAATTTGGTACCATACTTCCCAATGATTTTAAGGTTATGGTACTCGGTGAGCTTGAACTATCAGGGCGGCTTCGTGGTGTAAAAGGTATTCTTTCTGCTGTTATGGCCGGTAAAAGTGCAGGTGTTGATTTTTTTATTGTTCCTGTTGATAATTACATGGAGGCCTGTTCTTCCCAATTTGATAATATCTATCCTTGTTCTTCCCTTTCTGAAACTGTTGATACTTTAAACCGGCTTGTAAAAAATGAACATATTTCCGTATCTGTTCCCGAGCTGGCTTCGGTTCCGGATGATACAGAACTATATGGCGATGTTTCAGACATTATTGGTCAGGCCTATATTAAAAAAGCTCTTCTTACAGCTGCTGCAGGAAGGCATAATATTATTCTTTTCGGCCCTCCCGGAAGCGGTAAAACCATGTCGGCCATGAGACTTGTTACGATTCTCGGAGACCTTGATTACAACAGATCTGTTGAGACCACCAGAATTCATTCTGTTGCCGGCATACTCAGGCCTTGTTCCGGACTTGTTAAAAGACCTCCTTTCAGAATGCCTCATCATTCATCATCTCTGGAAGGTATTATAGGTGGTGGAAGACTTCTCCGACCGGGTGAAATTTCCCTGGCCCATAACGGTGTACTTTTCTTGGATGAGGCACCTGAATTCAGAAAAAGTGTTCTTCAGAGCCTGCGGGAACCTATTGAAAGACATAGGGTGGACCTTGCGAGAGCAGGTCGTGTTTTCTGGTATCCTGCCGATTTTCAGTTGATTATGACTGCTAATCCCTGTCCTTGCGGCAACCGGGGTAAAGCTGACGGTGTATGTATGTGTTCAAATGCCGAAGTTGTTTCGTATTGGAAAAGGCTGGGAGGTGCGCTGCTGGACAGAATTGATATGCGTATTCCGGTAAGACCCCTTTCATCGGAAGAATTGCTTCCCGATTTTTCAGGAGAAGAATCTGACGGAGTTTCCAGTATGGATATGAGAAAGATTGTAACTGAGGTGGCTATGCTGCAGAGGGAGCGTTTTCAAGGTACCGATATTGTTTTCAATTCCGAAATTCCGCCCGGGAAAATAAGCAGGTACATACAGCCGGACAGGGAAGGAAAGAAAATTCTGGCTGATGCCGTAAAAAAATTCTCCCTTTCTGCAAGAGCCTGTCATTCCATACTTAAGCTTTCAAGAACACTCGCAGACATTGACGGTAAACCGGATGTACTAATCAGCAAGGATTTTCTTCTGCAGGCTATTCAGATGAGGCGTTACGGGGACAGTGATTTTTTCTGGAACTGATTTTATAATTGATTATATTTCTTTTGTATATTAAACTTACCCTGTTTGTGGGAGTTTTCATTGAAAGTAATTCTGAAAAAAATACTGGTTCCGTTTCTTGTTGTTTTTTTATGGTGGATCACGGTCAGGTGCTTTGAGGTAAATGCTTTTCTGTTTCCTTCTCCGGAAAAGATTTTTGCAGCTTTCAGGCGTCTTTGGGAAAAGGATATACTGCAGGTGCATGTCTATACTTCTTTCATGCGTGCTTTCAGGGGTTTTTCCCTTACAATTCTGGTTGCAGTTCCTCTTGCTGTCCTTTTTCACAGCTTCAAAGGATTCTTTTCATATTTTGACGGTCTGATTCACTTTCTCAGAAGTGTTCCCCCGCTGGCAATGATTCCTCTTCTTATTCTCTGGTTCGGTATTGATGAGGCTTCAAAGCTTGCTCTTATTGTGCTTTCCTGTTTTTTCCCTATTTTCCTGAATACCCTTTCCGGGCTGGACAATGTGGACAAAAAGCTGCTGGTTATGGGAGATTCTCTGGATCTGAACAGAATAGAAAAGATCAAATATATCATGATTCCTGAAGCGGCTCCGTCTGTAATCACCGGACTTCGTCTGGCTCTCAGCAACAGCTGGCGTGCATTGGTTGCAGCCGAAATGATTGCTGCTTCCAGCGGTATCGGATTTATGATTCTGGATGCGGAAGAAATGGCAAAGACCGATGTAGTTTATGTGGGAATCCTGACTATTGGAATCATGGGGCTTCTTATGGATAAGTTTTTTCTTATGATTTTATCGAAGCTTTGTCCTTGGGTTGAGGGGGTGACACATGAGTAACATATCTGTTTCCGGGGTAACCAAGACCTTTGAACTGAACGAAAGAACCATTACAGCCGTAAATGATGTTTCTCTGAAAATAGAAGAGGGAAACTTCATATCTGTGGTGGGTCCTTCAGGCTGCGGTAAAAGTACATTGCTTCATATTATCGGTGATCTGCTCAAGCCGGACAAGGGAGAGGTTTCCTTTAACCGGGGTGAGGGTCGTTGCGGATTTGTTTTCCAGGAGCCGCGTCTTCTGAACAGCCGTACCGTGCGGGACAACCTGAAGCTTGCCATGAAGCATATCAAGACCAATTCCGAAAAGAACCGTCTTCTGGGAGAAACTCTTTCGACCCTTGAAATACTTGAATTCATCGACGCCTATCCGAATCAGCTTTCCGGAGGAATGGCACAGCGTGTTGCCCTGGGACGTGCTCTCTGTCGTCAGCCCGATGTACTTCTCATGGATGAACCTTTCAGTGCCCTTGATGCATTCCTTAGGAAAAAACTCCAGGAAGAGCTTATGAATCTCTATCTGAAAAGGAGACTGACCATAGTTTTTGTAACCCATGACGTGGCAGAAGCAGTTTACCTCGGAAAGCAGGTGGTGATAATGAATGAGGGACGGATAATAAAGAAAGTGGATGTGGATCTGGAATATCCGAGAAACAGAAGCAGTCTTGAGTTTATCAGGCTTTCTGACTCAATACTTGAAACTATAGGTAATTTCAGGGTATTATAATATTGATGGAAACTTTAAAAGGAATTGCGGCATCGCCGGGTATTTACATTGGAAAGGTTTTTCTTTTCCTTGAGGAAAAGATAGATATTCCCCGTTTTACCATTGAGCCTGACAGGGCAGAATCTGAGATCGAAAGACTGAGAAATGCCTTTGAATCAGCAAGAAACGAGCTTGAAAACCTCAAGATTGTCAACAGCGGTATCATGACAAACGATGAATCCCTGTTGATAGATGCCCATATCCTGATGCTGGGAGATCCCGATTTTCAGAAAAAGATAGACGATTATCTCAGTACAAACCTTGTAAATGCCGAAGCTGCGGTTTTTGAGACTGTAAAGGAATTTATCGCAGATCTCAGTCTCTCCAACAATGCCTAT
>JAZNLX010000055.1:0-1599 GCA_045579325.1 Spirochaetia bacterium | reverse complement strand
GTTCCTCTTCAAAGCTGTTGTTGAACTTATCAAAGCTGATTTCCACAGGGGTATCATCTTCCTGTCCTTCGGGAACAGGTACCCTCTCGAATCCCATTCTCAGGTAGGCATCGGATTCAGGCTCTTCCCCGGTTTCATCGGCAGCAGTCTCTCCGGTATCGGAGAAAATATCCCTGTCGCGGAGCCGGTTTTCCCAGGCTTCATCCTCGGTTTCCTCTTCCGCTTCCTCCGGGGTATCTTCTTCCCGGCCGAACCTGATAAGGAACTTCTCCTTGAAGAAAAGAACAAGAATTCCGTATATTTCAACGGCAAAAAGGATAAAAATCAGTATTCCGTAGATTACCCTGAGAGGATCTCCGCTATCCATAATACGGCAGAACCATGCTGCTGTAAGGAAAGGGACAATGGTGGACATCTGTATAAGGATGACCTTGCGGCTGTAACCTGCAAAAAGGATATAGACACCGCTGAAAAGCAGGTATGCCGGAATATAGAAAGAGGCCTGCAGAAACCTGTCATAGAGGGCACTGCCCACGGAAGTGAGAAGCATTACCCGGTTTCCTCCGGCCGCAACAGCGACAGACAAAGTTAAAAATACTGAAAAGAAAAAAAGTATACCGGCTGTTATAAAGCTCTGTTTGGTTTTGTTCAAAATTCCTCCGGTTATCGGACTCTTATCATAAGGATGGTACCCGGATATATCCTAGTAGGATCCGCAATACGGTTCTCCCGTGCAATTTCCAGATACATGTAAGGATCTGAGCAGAAGGTCCTGGCTATGGACCAGAGGGTATCGCCGTATTTTACTTTATACCTGATATATTCAGGAACATAATATCTTGGCTGAGGCGGTATTACCGGCGGCATCCTGTGGTTGCGGTACGGACATTCCCTGTAAGCAGCAGGTGGGTGGTAACCGATGCAGCAATCCCCATGCCTGAACTCAGGCTCCGGCTCAGGTATTTTTTCAGATTCAGGTTTCACAGGCTCAGGCTGAGGCTCCGGTGCCGGCTGCGGCATTACGTTTTCGGGCTCAGAGAACATGGCCACGCTTCCCCTTTCAAGAACCGTAGGGATATTTACCAGTGCATAGACCGCCGCTCCGGCAAGGAAGGTCAGCACGGTTGTCATTATAATCAGGAGAATCAGAAGAGAGCGTACAGTCCTGTCAGTGGCGGAACCGCATCCGTTTTCACGGGTTCTCTCCTTTTCCGGCTTTTTCACAGGCTCCGGCTCCTGCCTCTGTGAGGCTTCCTGCTTCGGAACCGCATCCGGGAGAACTGCATTCAGAATGCCTCTGTTTCCGGTACGTGTATCGGTGGCTGTGGCAATCAGGGTTTTTCCCACGCTTTCCATAACCAGCTCTATATCGGAATCGTCCCTTATGTCATCCAGAAAGATTGTGCCGAGATGGTAATTGTCCGAGACAAAATCAATCCTGACCTTATCCTGCCCTTTGTTGGCAGCTGTAAGGACTAATTTTCTGCGACCTGAATTTTCTTCCAGAACAGGAAAGAAGCTCCCGTCTGCAATTCTGATTCCTATCATCACGGCTCCTATTAAAAAAATACATTGCCTTAAAGTTATTGTCAATAATTA
>JAZNLX010000054.1:0-3726 GCA_045579325.1 Spirochaetia bacterium | reverse complement strand
AAGAGGATATTATGGCAAAACTCTGGTATAAAGATTATGAGCTGAATGAGCTTCTTGAAAAATTTACTGTAGGAAATGACTATATTCTGGACAAAAGACTGGTAGTGTCAGACTGTGTCTCAAGCATTGCCCATATCCATATGCTTTCATCCATAGGAATCATCCGGGAGGATGAATATACAGCACTCCGCAGTGCCCTTACAGATATCATCAAGGCAGACCTGGAAGGAAAGTTTGAAATCAGACCTTCAGACGAGGACTGTCATACAGCAATAGAAGGGTACCTTACAGAAAAGCTGGGAGATGCAGGCAAGAAGGTGCATACAGGAAGATCCAGGAACGACCAGGTTCTAACTGCAACCAGATTCTATACCAAGACCTTTATCCTGAAGATAATGGAAAAAGCACTGGGACTGGTGGATTCACTGGTGGCTTTTGCCGAAAGGAACAAGGATGTTCCGATGCCGGGAAGAACACATATGCAGATTGCAATGCCATCTTCCGTGGGTCTCTGGGCAGGTGCCTTTGCCGAAGAGATACTTGACTGTATCCGTTTCCTTAAAAGTGCATACGAACTCAACAACCGCTGTCCGCTGGGTTCTGCTGCCAGCTACGGTGTTCCTATTCCTCTCAAAAGGGAACTGACAGCATCTCTTCTCGGATTTGACGGTATCCAGAACAATGTTCTCTGTGCCAACAATTCCAGAGGAAAGATTGAATCAATGATTGCGGATGCATTGGAACAGCTTACAATGACATATGCGAAAATGGCTCAGGACCTGATTATTTTCTCCATGCCTGAGTTCGGATATTTCTCTCTTCCTGCTTCCCTCTGTTCAGGATCAAGTATCATGCCGCAGAAGAAGAATCCTGACGGTCTTGAGCTTCTCAGGGCCAAGGCAGCTTCCGTATCGGGCTACAGCAACGGAATCAAGAACATTATCCGTGCACTTCCGTCCGGCTATAACAGAGACTTCCAGGAGACCAAGGAAATTCTTTTCAGAGTTCTTGATACAGCATACAGTTCCACAATGGTCATGAAGCTTACAATCGATGAACTGGAAGTAAACAAGGAAACCCTGCTGGGATGCTTTACTCCGGATATCTTTGCCACAGATGAGGCTCTCCGTCTTGTTGCCGGCGGAATGAGCTTCCGCGATGCATATAAGCAGGTGGGACTGAATCTGGACAAGCTCAGCAACGAGGATCCGGTAGCCGCCCTTAAAAACAGAACCTCAACAGGTACAGCCGGAAATCTCAACCTTAAATATGCATCTGACATTTCTGCCGGACTTTCCGATTTTGTGAAAGGGGAGAAGGATGTGGTTGACAGCGTGGTCAGAAATCTGTCATCGATAGATCAGAGCGTATTTTTTTAACAGTTTCCAGATCGTCGAAAATATCGGCAAGCCTGAAATTCATAAAGCCTGACTGTTCGGTTCCGGCTATGTCTCCCGGACCGCGCAGTTTAAGGTCTCTTTCCGCAATCTCAAAGCCGTCGTTTGTTTCTTTCATTATACGCAGTCTTTCTTTTGCATTCTCTGTAAGCTCTTCTGAAAAAACAAGAAAAGTATAGGCCTGAAGCTCCGAACGACCCACTCGTCCCCTTAGCTGATGGAGGGAAGAGAGCCCGAACCTTTCCGCATGTTCTATTACCATACAGGTGGCATTTTTTACATCCACACCTACTTCAACTACGCTGGTGGCAATAAGTATGTGGGTTTCTCCCTTGGCAAAGCTTTCCATTATGATTTCCTTCTCCTCATCCTTCATTCTGGAATGGATCAGAGAACATCGGTAATCGGGGAAAATTCTGCTGCTGAGAAATTCATGCATTTCGGTGGCATTTTTCAGGTTCATCTTGTCGGAATCTTCTATCAGGGGATAAACAAAGTAAGCCTGATGACCGTTTTTAAGCTCCTTTCTTACCCAATCGTAGATCTTGCTTTCATTTCCTTCCCGTACCGTGTATGTAATTACCGGTTTTCTTCCGGGAGGCATGGTCTTTATTGTTGAAATCCTGATTTCTCCGAAAAAAGCCATTTCCAGGGATCTCGGAATAGGGGTGGCCGACATCATGATGTAGTCGATGTTGTTTCCCTTGCTGATAAGGGAAGAACGCTGTACAACCCCGAAGCGCTGCTGTTCGTCTATGATTACAAAGCCCAGCTTCCTGAATGTTACATCTGCCGAAAGCAGGGCATGGGTGCCGATAAGCAGATCTATTTCTCCGTCGGCCAATGCCCGGAGGAGAAGCTCTTTTTTTCTGGCAGGAAGCTTGCCTGACATGAAACCAAGCCTTACACCTGAGCCTTCAAGAAGCTTTGCTGCACTCTTGATATGCTGTTCTGCCAACAGCTCCGTAGGGGCAATGAACGCACACTGCATACCTGCCTCGATATACGGAAGGGCAGCCAGGAATCCCACTATGGTCTTGCCGCATCCCACATCTCCCTGGATTATTCTTGCCATGCATTCTTCTTCCAGGGAATCGGCATAAATCCTGTCTATAACCTCAATCTGATCTTCTGTCAGGCTGAAACTGAGTCCGGATGCCACTTTTCTCTGAAGGTTTCTGGGCAGGGACAGCTTTTCTTTTCTTTTGATTTTCCTCTTTTCCACCGCCTCCTTTAGATTCTTCTGGAAAAGATAGATTTCTTCGTATTTAAGAGTTCTGACAGCCTCTTCAAGCTTTTCCTTGTTTTCGGGAAAATGGATATTGAGAAGGGCATCCTTCCTGTTCATCAGTCCGTTAAGTTGTATAAGTTTTTCCGGAATAAGGTTTTCCGCATATTTACCTCTGGTTTCCAAAGCCTGGAACACTATTTTCCTCATAAAGTTTTCTGTCAGCTTGCCGCTGAGAGGATAAATAGGGAGAATTTTTCCGAAAGCCTTGGGCGAAGAGGAATAGTATTCATAATCAAAGGAGGAACACTGCAGCTCCCCGAACTTGATGTTGAACACCCCTGTCAGGAATATTTTCTGCCCCACCGGGAGAGTTTTTTCAAGGAAATTTCTTCCAAAGCATATAAGAGATGCAGAGCCGGTCTTATCCTTTACCGTAATCTTCAGCGTTCTGTTGAATCTGCCGTTGCCGAAAAACTGGTGTGATGTAACTTCGCATACAGTATTGATTCTTGTGCTTGAGCTTCCGAAACGGAATGCTTCCTCAAAGGGAACTGTCCTGTCACGGAATTCATAGTCCCTTGGAAAGTAGGTGAGAAGTGAATCCACCGTACCTAATCCGGCTTTTTTAAGTTCCCTTAGAGAGGCTTCTCCCACTCCCTTCAGCGAGTTAAGTGCAGTCATCAGAGGGAAAGGAGGAACTGGTTAAGGAATTTGATGCCGAAGTTACCAGTTGTAAGGAAAACTGTCAGCACTATTATGAATACAATAAGATTCCTAGGGTAGCCGGATGGGGAATTTTTGAAGAAGAAAGCTCCGAATCTGGCTGTAAGAGGAATGAAAAACGCATCGCTGATATTGCAGAATGAGTTCGGCCTGTATTTGTTGGTAGAAAACATCATGAACAGATATCTGACTGCCGCAAAACAAAGGACAAAGAAAAGGACTGACTGGAATACATTCCAGAATGATGCGATTATGACGGAAAGCACGCTCCAGAATGTGATTTTGGGAAGGATAAGAATAAGTGAAAGTACCTGGTTGGTTCCCGAAAGAACCATGATTCCCAGCAGGGGAGCAATATCACAGTATCCTATTCTG
>JAZNLX010000053.1:0-8529 GCA_045579325.1 Spirochaetia bacterium | reverse complement strand
CCGGATACCATGAACATTGATGAAAAGCTGATAGAACAGGCAATTACCGAAAAGACAAAGGTAATAGTGCCGGTTCATTATGCCGGGGTTGCCTGCGAGATGGATACAATCATGGCAATAGCCGGGAAATATAATCTTCTGGTGGTAGAAGATGCAGCACAGGGAGTCATGTCAACCTACAAAGGGCGGGCACTTGGGACCATAGGAGATTTCGGTTGTTACTCCTTCCATGAAACCAAGAATTACACCATGGGAGAAGGGGGCGCCATAGTCATCAACAATGAAAAATATACAGAAAAAGCAGAAATAATCAGGGAGAAAGGAACAAACAGATCCCAGTTTCTCAAAGGCCAGGTGGATAAATATACCTGGGTTGAGTACGGTTCATCATTTCTTCCGTCTGACCTGAATGCAGCTTTTCTTCTGGCACAACTTGAAAAAGCTGATGAAATCAACAATTTCAGACTTCGGGTCTGGAACAGATATTATGAAGGTTTAAGTTCCCTTGCGGAAAGATTTGATCTGCCTGTAATTCCGGGAGAATGCAGACATAATGCCCATATGTTTTACCTGAAATGCCGGGATATAGAGGAAAGGACAAAGCTGATTGCTTATCTTAAGGAGAAAGGTATAAGTGCTGTTTTTCATTATGTTCCGCTCCATTCTGCACCTGCCGGGCTGAAATACGGGAGATTTGTCGGAGAAGATGTGTATACGACAGCAGAAAGTGACCGGCTGATCCGTCTCCCGATGTGGTACGGATTGAGCGATGCAGAAACAGATGCAGTTATAGAAGCTGTTAAGGAATTTTGACAAATGGCGAAGATAATGGTTATTGCCGGCGGAGATTGGCAGATAGAATTAATAAAAAAAGCAAAAAAAATGGGACATCTTGTTATTTGTTCCAATCTTTATGAAGATTCCCCGGCCTTTCAATACGCTGATTTTTGTGAAGTGGCAAATGTTCTTGATAAAGAAAAAAATCTTGAAATTGCTCAGAAGTACAGACCCGATGCAATTATTTCAGATCAGAGTGATATAGCAGTACCAACTGTTGCTTACCTGAATGAAAAACTTGGGTTAAGGGGTATTGGTTCGGAGCTTGCCTCATTATTTACTGATAAATCCAAACAAAGAGAATTTTGCAAAAAGAATGGGATTCGTATTCCGGATTTCAGATTATGTAGTACATGGCAGGAAGCGGCAGAGTTCTTGGTAAAATATCCTAAAGCCGTGATTAAGCCTATAGACAGTCAATCCAGCAGAGGAGTTTTTACTGTTACATCGGTAGAAGAAATAAGGAATCATGTAGATGAAACTCTAAGTTGGGCTAATGTTCGCAAACAGTTCCTGATAGAACAATTTATTGAAGGGGATGAGTTTACAATTGATGGTATGGTTGTCAACGGCAAATATTTTCCAATGACTATTTCCATAAAAGAAATGTATGAAAATAATCCGAATGTATCACGGATGCAGACATATTCATATTATCACCCTATCTATAATTACGATTTATTGAGGGAACAAAACAGGCTTCTTATTGAAAAGGCCGGTATTCCATTTGGACTTACACATTCAGAATATAAATACGAAAACGGAAACTTTTATTTAATAGAAACCGGAGCCAGAGGAGGAGGCAGTAATCTGTCAGGAAAGATAGTGCCTTTTATGACCGGGGTGGATAATTATGAGTTTCTGATCAGACAGGCTTTGGGAGAAGAAGTTTCTTTCCCCGAATTTGACATAAAACATCTTGAGAATACTTATTCCATAATGAGATTCTTTGATTTTGGAAGTGGAAAAGTAAAAAACATTTACGGAAAGGATTATTTAGGAGAAATCTCCAATATGATTGATTATCAGCTTAATCTTTCTCCCGGTGATGTAATAGAAACACTGAAATTCGGCAGAATGAGACCGGGACATTTTATTATTGGCGGTTCTGATATGAATGTTTTAAATCTGCAGATGAAGGAAATTCTTGAAAAGGTAAAGGTGGTATTTGAATGAAAAAAGAGATGATAAGCTTTGTAATCCCTTGTTATAACTCAACCGATACCCTTGATGCTGTTGTGGCAGAGATAGAAGAAACAATGATCGGAAGCCTGCCGGATATGGATTTTGAGATAATTCTGGTAAATGACTGTTCTCCGGATGGGACAACTTATAACAAGATAAAAGAAATTGCCAACAAAAAGGGTTTTGTAAAAGGTATCAATCTTGCAAGAAACTTCGGTCAGCCTTCTGCTGTCATGGCTGCACTGCATTTTACACGTGGTGATTATGTTGTCTGTGGGGATGATGACGGTCAGACCCCGTTTAATGAATTTCCAAAGCTTTTTGATAAGATTAAAGAAGGATACGATATTGTAGAAGCAAGGTATGAGGTATGGGAGAAGAGGACTTTATTCAGAAAATTCGGTACATTGATGAATGAATCAATGGCTACCTGGTTGATAAATAAACCAAAGGGACTTGAACTTACGACATATTGGTGTATCCGGCGTTTTATTGTGAATGAGATGCTTAGATATGAGAATCCGTATCCTTACCTTGGCGGACTAATGCTGCGGTGTTCCAGAAATGCATGTAATGTCAATGTTTCCCACAGAGAGAGACTAAGGGGAAAATCGGGCTACACATTTAAAAAATTATTAGGCTTATGGGCTAACGGATTTACCTCTTTTTCTATTGTCCCTTTGCGTATCGCAACATTTTCCGGTTTTATTTTAGCGCTTATAGGTTTTATCTACGGTATTTTTAATGTGGTAAATAAGCTGATTAATCCCGGAATTCCGATTGGTTACACAAGCATTGTTGCCATAATGCTTTTCTTTTTTGGTTTTTCATTTATTTTTATGGGGCTTATTGGAGAATATGTGGGACGAATATACATATCGCTGAACAGGGCTCCACAGTTTCTTATTAAGGAAAAAATAAATATTGAGTAATATAGCTCGTCCAACCGGTGAATATGGAGGATTTTTACCACTTGAGTTAAACCTCGGGGGGAATCGTTCATATTACTCAGAATATTCCAATGTTCTCTCGTTCAATACCATAAAAGCGGCAATTCCGCTGATACGGGATGCATTGGAAAGAAGGGATATACTGGTTCCTTATTATCTTTGCCCAAATGTAATAAACGAACTTGAAAAAAATTTTAATGAAATCAGTTTTTTTTATTTGAATAACCGACTTCTGCCTCAGATTGATAATCCGGAAGGAAAATTAGTTTATTTGGTCAACTATTTCGGCATAATGGACAAAACTATAATTAATTTTGTTGAAACCAATAATAAAACAGTTTTTTTAATAGATAATGCACATTCTTTTTATAATAAGCCTATTATTCGGGGTAATGTGTATAATTTATATTCCTGTAAAAAGTTTTTTGGAGTTCCTGACGGAGGATATCTGATATCAGAGAAAAAGATAAATCAAGTATACGAAAAGACTAAATCCAGTCATATCTCACAGTATCTTATTAAAAGTATTGAAGAAGGAACAAATTCATGTTATCAGGAGAAAAAAGAAATAGATAAATTTATTAACAGCAATTATTCCGGTATATCCTGTTTTTCAGAAAAACTTCTTGAGGCAATTGATTACGAAAAAATCAAAACAATCAGAAAAAACAACTTCAGGATGTACCATGAATATTTTGGAAAAATAAATCTCATTAATTGTGAAGAGGACAGTGTTCCGTATGTTTATCCTCTGAATATAGGAAAAAACATAAAGAAAAGATTAATCGAAGAAAAAATATATGTTCCTACTTTGTGGAATCATCTGCTACAGGAAAAATTCCAAAATGTTTTTGAATATCAGTTAGCTTCTGATACATTGTTTTTACCATTGGATCAACGGTATGGGAAAGAAGATATTGAATTTATCATAAATAGAGTAAATGAATTAGCAGAATGAAAAGAAACAGCAGCTTTTTTTCAGCTTCAGTATGGTATATAATTTCCAATTGTCTCGGTCAGGGAATAATGCTTCTGAGCAGTATTATTTTTACAAGAGTGATGTCACAGGAGCATTTTGGATTATATACAACATATTATTCTGTAGTTGCCATTCTGACTCCGTTTGTAGGAATGAACCTTTTTATGGGGCTGAATAACGGATATTTTGATTTTAAAGAGGACCGAAAAGGATTCCGGGCTTCTGTTCTGTTTTTGTCTTTTATTATTTTTATATGTTTTTCTTTATTGGTAATTGCCGGAGCTTTTTTCTTAAATAAGATATCCGTCAGTCATTTATCTTATTTTGTGCTTATTTTTGCACTTATCCATGCATATGCTTTTTTTGTAGTAAATTATTACAACAACTATGCAAATATGGAGAATCGCTTTGTTATAAAAAGCATACTTATCATGCTGCCGAATATTCTTCAGGTATTGCTTAGTATCCTGCTGATTTTTTCCATTCAAAAAAATTCATATTATGAAAGGGTTCTTGGAAGCGCAGGCGGAGTTCTTTTATGTGCTGTAATATTATTTATTTCCATGTTGTTTAACTGTGGCAGGTTAATAAACAGAAAATATTATATTTATGCACTGAAGATATCAGTTCCTTCCATTTTAAGTTCCATAGCTTATATGGTAATGCAGCAGAGTGACCATATAATGATAACCAGGTTTGTAGGGGCATCCTATACAGCCATATATGGATTGGTATATGTGGTTGGTAATATTCTGTATGCTTTTTTACAGGCAACAAGCGGTGCATTCAGGGCCTGGGCATATCATGCTTTGGACTCCGGATATATATTTGATACAAAAAAGATACAGAAATGGTATCTGTTCTTTTTTACGGTTATATCAGTCGGCTTGCTGATGATTTCGCCTGAAATAATAAAAATACTTGCTCCTCCGAATTATTGGGACTTCAGATATATTGCTCCGTTTGTTGCAGGATCATGTATGTTGGTAATAAACAGTTTTTTTGCGACCGTAGGGGAGTTTTATAAAAAAGCCGGAAGAGTTTCTCTGTGCGTGGCTGCTGCGGCATTGTGTAATGTTTTGCTGAACCTGTTTTTTATTCCAAGGTTTGGCGCTCTTGCAGCTGCATACACTTCATTCTTTTCATATTTTATTCTGGTAATATTAGGACGGGTGCTGGTTGAAAAACTTAACCGAGGATTGTTTTCCGATAAAATTTTTGTTTGTTTTTTTCTCGGTATTATAGGTTCCTGCACACTGTTCGTTTTTATTTATGAAAATCTTATAATGAGATATACATCGTATCTTGTTATTTTACTTATTCTTTGCGGATATGTTTATCGGAACAAAAATGAAATCATGTATTTTATAGGGAAAAAATGAAAATACTTGATACAACAATCAGAGACGGCAGTTATGCAGTAGATTTTAAGTTTTCCTGCAGTGATGTTTCCTTTATTGTTTCAAAGCTGGAAAAACTTGGATTTGAGTATATTGAAATAGGCCACGGACTGGGGCTTAATGCAAGTTCTGCAAAGTACGGATATTCCTTGCATACGGATCTTGAATACATGCATGCTGCCAGCGATGTTCTAAAGAAGTCTAAATTCGGATTTTTCTGTATACCCGGTATTGCCCGGATTGACGATATCAAACTTGCCGCTGATAACGGTGTATCTTTTATAAGGGTCGGAATCAATGCCGATATGGTCATAGATACAGAGCCATTCCTTAAAGCTGCCAGGCAGGAAGGGATGTTTACGACTGTTAACCTCATGAAATCATATATTCTTTCTCCAGAGGAATTAGTAGATAGAGTAGCATTGGTACAGGATTATGGAGCAGATGTTGCCTATATTGTGGATTCTGCCGGATGTATGCTTCCGGAGGAGATTGAAAATTACTATTACCATGTAAGGAAAAAAAACAATATCAAATTGGGTTTTCACGGACACAATAATCTGGGACTTGCCGTGTCAAACAGTCTCAAATGCATCGAGTTAGGTGTTGATTTCGTAGATTGCTCCCTGCAGGGGCTGGGTAGAAGTATGGGAAATGCATCGGCTGAGCAGCTGGTGATGGCATTGAAAAGAAAAGGGTATCCTATCAACATTGATATTCCCAGATTGCTGGAATACGGCTATTTGATTCTGAAGGAAATACCCGGAAAACAACTTATGCATCCGTTGGATCTTATATGTGGGTACTGTGGTTTTCACTCAAGCTTTTTAAAGGATATATATAAATGCTGTAATGAGAAGAAGGTTGATCCTATGCGTCTGATTATGGCTTACAGTGAGAAAAACAGGGCAACTATGGATTATGAGCTGCTCTGTCAGGTAGCGGAAAATCTGCCTGTTGACAATGAGGATAATCCATATAATTTCAGAAAGTATTTTTCTGTTATGGATGAGGTATAAGATTATGAATAAATATAATTTTCAGAATAGATTATTTAATTTCTATTGTCTCTATTATCTCTTTTCTATGATGTACAACGACAAACGAAGTGCAGAAAGTTTAAGGAAATTACAAAACCGTCGTTTACAAATGCTGATTCAAAGGGCATATCAGGTTCCTTTTTACAAAAAAAGATTTGATGATGCAGGAATTAATCCGGATTCAATAAAGACAAAAGCAGATCTTTATAAAATTCCTGTTTTGACTAAAGCAGAATACAGAGAATGGATGAATAGAGAATTAAAGAATCCGGAAACTCGATTTTTTAATAAAACTCAAACAAGTGGATCAACTGGTATACCTACAACAAATATTTATCCTCCTAAAGAGTATGCTCAGCATTATATGATGGATTTGTGGGGGTGGATGAAGGGAGGCTATAACCCTTTTTGGGGAAAAACCCTGACCAGACAGCCCGGTGATGAATCCGTTGGTGTTAAATCTTTTATCCAGAAGTTGGGTATCTTAAGAAGAGATATTTTTAATACTTATTGGGAAAGGGATAAAATTACTGAAAAAATCATTAATTATAAACCTGATTTTTTATTAGCAAACAGTTCTGAGCTTATATATATTGCCCAATATATACATGAACAAGGGATTGATATACCAAAGCCTAAATTTTATTGTCCTAATGGTGAAAATATTGATGGATTGGCAGAGAAAATATTAAAGGAAACATATGGATCAGGTCTGATTAATTTATATGGATGTACCGAGATGGCATCTTTCGGAGTAAAAAAGCCCCAGTCTGATGAGTATGAAATAATGGAAGACCTTGTTGTTGTAAACATAAAGAGAGATTACGAAAATCATGATGATAATCGGGGATCTTTGTTGGCAACACCTCTCTATCGTATGCAATATCCAATGATTAATTATGAAATCGGAGATATTGTAACACTCCGGGAAGAAAAGGGTAGACAATATATTCTGCATATTGAAGGGCGAAAAAATGATTTTTTTATTTGGAAAAATGGAAAGAAAACCATATATAAACGTTTGGAAGATATAAATATGACTTTACAGGATATTTATCAGATTCGTTTTATTCAGGAAACAGACACAAAACTTCTGATTCAAGTTGTAAAAGATTTAAAATCAAATAAAACAGAAGAAGAATTAGAGAGCTATTTAAATAATAAATATAAAAATGAATTTGCCGGTTTAATAATAGATTATGAATGGCTTTCTGTAATTCCCCCGGATCCGAATGGGAAAATACGAAATATGATCAGTAAAATAAATAGTGGAGATAAATTATGAAAAAGGGTATTGCTGTTTTTTATGATCCACACAATGTATACCAATTTTTATGGTATTACAGTTCATTCGGAAAGGACACTGAATGGATAGCTTTGTGTTTGCCTAACAGTTTTAAAGGAGATCAAGTAAGTAAATACTGTAAAAAGCTCGGAATATTTAAAAAAATATATATTTCTCATGAAATTATTGAAACATGGAATCTTAAACGGCAGATAATAGAATTTATAAAATTATTTTTTTATGCATTAATTGGAAAGCAGACGATATATGCTGAAAAGTATATTGCCGGTTTAATAGATAATGAAACATTTGATGAATCTGTTGTTTTGACTGATTGCGGTTTTGTTTCAGGGATGTTTTTAGTTTTAGGTAAAGAAAAGCAATGTACAATACTTGAAGATGGTATCGGAGATTACTTAACGAGAAAATATTCAAATCTGTTCAGATCGTTAAATAATACTTATGCCATAAAGGGCTTTATAATGGCTGTTCTGGGGTATGTTAACTTTTCTTCAAGATTTCCGCTTAGGACTACACAAAACTGTATAAAATTCAGTTCTCATCCTGAGAAAATGAGTTATAAGAAATATAAAGAAATAAAAACACTGTTTGCATTGGAACATACTGATATTCCGTTGTTTCAAGAGAAATTATCTGTTATTTACCCAGAAATAGAAAAGTTTTTTGAAAAAAAACCTCAGGCGATATTATTTACAGTTCCTTTAACTGATTTTGCAGATAATGCTGATATATATTATAAAAAATTAGAGAATTATATAGATGGACTAAAGTTCCAAAATATAATTTTAAAAAAACACCCTCGAGATAGGCATAAATATAATTTTAATGTAAA
>JAZNLX010000052.1:0-5114 GCA_045579325.1 Spirochaetia bacterium | reverse complement strand
TTGAAAACAATCTTATCAAGAAATGGAAGCCCCGGTACAATATTGACCTCAAGGACGGAAAAACCTTTCCGGTCATTAAGATTACCAAGGAAGAATTTCCTTCCGTATCTAAAACCAGGTACATAAACGATCCGAGGGCAGTTTACTACGGCCCATTTCCAGGTATCGAGGTACTGGACCGCTATCTGGAGCTGATAAAAAAGCGTTTTCCTCTCCGAAAATGCAAGGGGTTCCTTAAGCCCCGGAAAACGCCCTGCCTTTATTACCATATCGGGAGCTGCATGGCACCCTGCTGCGGAAAGGCAGACAGCAAGGAATACAGCACCTATATCCGCCGTGTCAGGGCACTTCTTTCGGGCAATACCAAGACACTTACGGCCGAGCTGAAAAAGCAGATGAACGAATATTCTTCCAGGCTCGATTTTGAAAATGCAGCCAGGTGCAGGGATTTCATAAATGCGGTAAACGAGCTTGTCACCGAACAGAAGGTGCAGAACTTCATTACCGGCAGCTGTGATTATGTGGCCTCTGAAAGCGACGGTGAATATACCGCTTTTGTGGTGCTGCAGATGCGGGAAGGGAAGCTTTCGGGCAAGACAGCCTATGTTTCATCGGTGCCCGACCCCAACGAAGCGGCAACCCAGTTCTTTATCCAGTACTATTCTGCCTTCGGGGAAGTATCCATGGGAATGGCCAACCTTCCGTCGGCGGTTTTTACCAACATAATGCCGGAAACAGAATATCTGAGCCGTTTCTTCAAGGAAATGAACTTCCCTGAAATTCCCATAAATCTTCCCGAAACGGAAAAGGATGTTTCCATAATCAAGATGGCATCCGAAAACTGCCGTATGGAGCTTTATAAGAAAAACCGGGCTGTAAACAAGCAGGATTCTCTGGTTGAGCTTCAGAAAAAGCTGGGGCTTCCCGCTCCGCCCAGGCGTATCGAGGGCTTCGACATTTCCCATCTGGACGGCACCAAGACAGTTGCATCCCTGGTTTCCTTCTTCAACGGAAAGCCGGACAAATCCCAGTACAGAACCTTCAGGATCAAGGCTCTGGAAGAAGGTACAATAGACGATTACCGTTCCATGAAGGAAGTCATAGCCAGGAGATATTCCCGGGTGCAGAATGATGAGCTTCCGGAACCGGATCTTATACTTGTGGATGGGGGAAAAGGGCAGCTGAATGCCGCTGTCAGGATACTGAAACTGCTGGAAATGGATCATATTCCCATTGCCGGCCTGGCAGAAAAGAACGAGGAAATATACCTTCCCGGAAAAAAGGATCCCATTATACTGCCAGAAACCTCCGAGGCTCTTAAAATACTGCAGAATGTCAGGGACGAATCTCACCGATTTGCAAACAGGTTCAGAGTAAAGCTGAAGGAAAAGGACTTTTCCTTTTCGATGCTGGAAGGAATTCCCGGAATAGGGAAGGTCAGAAGCAGAAAGCTGATGGATGCTTTCGGAAGTGTGGAAAATATAAGAAAGGCTTCTGTATATGAGATATCGGATGCTTCAGGTCTGTCGGCAGAGGCGGCTGAGAAATGTCTGGAATATCTCAGGAATGATGATGCCCCTTCTTTACCGTCACCTCGTAAAGGAAAATAAGAAAATAGGATTCCTGCATTTCGGTACGTATTCCCCTGAAAAGCTCATCGTAGATGCCGCACAGGGCAAGTATCCTGTCCATGTCTTCCCTGCTGTAGTTTCGGGCTCCTGCAGTGTAGGTGGCCTGTCCCTTCTTGGTCTTTACGCCGCAGATTGAAAAAGCCTCCTGCAGGCTGCCTGTTTCCTCGGCTGTTTTTCTGAAATCCCGGAACCTGCGGAACTGCCATACCAGTCCCCCCAGCAGCTGAACCGGTGCCCCTTCTCCCGACAGCATCAGGTTCCGGGCCCCCTCCATGGCCTTTTCGGGATTGCCCCCCAGGATATAGTCGAAAAGAGTAAAGACACTCTCTTCCTTGCTGTAGAACAGAAAATCTTCTATTGCTTCCAGGGTTATTCTCTCTTTTCCCTCAAAATAGAGAGCCAGCTTGTCACATTCGTTCTTTGCCGCAAGGGTATTGTTTTCGCAGTTTTCTGCTATGAATTCCGCCGCATCGCTGTCTATAGGTATTCTTCTGCGCCGGAAGTAGTTTTCCACATATCCTCTGATCTGAGCCGATTTAAGTTCCCAGAAGATCTTTTCCTCCGGTACCGCTTTCTTCAGCTTTGCATCAGCCTTCATCCCTTCATCGGTAAGGATAATTGCCGTATCGGGAGCCGGTTTGCCGAAATATTCCGCCAGCAGGTCAGAATCCTTTTTCTTGAGTTCCCCGATATCGTTGATGATTATCAGCTTGAAGGAGGAAAACATGGAGATGCTTTCCGCAATGCTTATTACCTGAGGCATATTGAGGTCGTAGGGATAATAGCTGTATTCCTCCAGGTCATCCCCGTACTGTTTCAGCAGCTGTTCCCGTATGTTGTCTATGTACTGCTTCTTTTCTCCCAGCTCCGGGCCCAGCAGCAGATATCCCGCTTTAATCATAGCTTCTCACAATATGCACCAGCTTTCCCACAATCCTTACATTCTGGGTGTAGATAGGGGCGTATGCCGGGTTTTCAGCCTGAAGCCTTACCCTGTTCTTTTCCCGGAAGAACCGTTTGAGGGTAATTGCCTCATTGTTCAGAAGTGCCACTATTATGTTGCCGTTTTCGGCAGTTTCCTGTTTTACGAGAATTGCCGTATCTCCGTCCAGGATTCCCGCATCCTTCATGCTGTCCCCTTTTACATGGAGGGCAAAATGGATGCCTCTTCCCAGAAGCGTTTCCGGAACATCGATATAGCCTGCCAGGTTCTCCTCGGAAAGGAGCGGCAGCCCGGCGGCCACGTTTCCCACCAGCGGGATCTTGATTATGGAGCTGACTTCCTCCGGGATGCTTATGGAACGGGATCTTCTGTTGTCTGCACTGATGTATCCCTTCCGGCACAGTGCCTTTACATGGTCGTATGCTCCCCTGACAGACATGCCGAAATGGGCGGCAATATCCCGGTTTGAGGGAGAGTAGGCATGATCGGCTCTGTAGCTTTTGATAAAGGCAAGTATTTCAGCCTGCCTCGGGGTCAGCTCTTTCATTTTTATTCTTCTTCGAATTTGTTTTCAAATACCTTGCAGAGGGCTTCGGCTGCTGCCTCCTCGTCTTTGCCGGTGGCTTTGAGTACAAGCTCTGTCCTGTAGGTTGCCGCAAGAGTTATTATGCCCATGATGGACTTAGCATTAACCTCGTCATCATCCTTGGAAAGGGTGATTTCCGAACTGAACTTGTTGGCGACTTTGACAATCATTGCGGCAGGCCTTGCGTGGATTCCCGCTCTGTTCGCAATAATCACTTTTCTGGTTACCATGTTTACTCCTCGCTGTATCTGTGTTCGTTATTGTAGAATGAAGATATGTTTTTTGCTTCAAGCCACTGAATTGTTTTTCTGTTGAATTCCTTTGCGGAAAAGTAGCCCATGCTTTTCAGTCTTTCGTTCATGGCTGCTGTTTCTATGATAATAGGAATGTTTCTTCCCGGTTTGACCGGAATTGTAAGGGTAGGAATCTGGACTCCCAGGATTTCTGTGGTAAATTCGTCGGTTCCCAGGCGGTTGTACTCTTTTTCGTTGTCCCATTCCTCCAGGTTTACCACCAGCTGTATTTCCTTGGAATGTCTTACGGCACCTACACCGTAAAGGTGTGTTATGTTGATTATTCCCAGTCCCCTGATCTCCATATGGTGGGCCAGCTGCTGGTTAGGTCCCCGTCCGGTAAGGCTGTTTCCTCTGGCGTTCCTTACCTCCACGGTATCGTCCGCAATCAGACGGTGACCTCTTTCGATAAGCTCCAGTGCAGTTTCGCTTTTTCCTACACCGCTTTTACCCTGAATTAGTATGCCAATACCGTATACTTCCACAAGTACCCCGTAGACCAGCTTCTTCGGTGCGAACACGTCGGCCAGGATACGGTTGAGGCGCTGTGTAAGCTCTGTTGTGGTGAGTGGTGTTACCAGGAGCGGACAATCTGCCTTGGCTGCCAGATCCTTGATTTTCTTTCCCGGTACGAGATCTGTGGTATAGATGCAGCAGGGCATCTGATAGGAAAAGAACTTTTCTATGTTGGCCAGCTTCTTTTCCTTTTCCATTTTTTCTATGAAGGAGCATTCCCTTTTTCCGAAAAGCTGGATTCTCCGGAAGGTAAAATCTTCAAAATAGCCAACCAGTGCAAGTCCGGGCCGGTCGATGTATGGCTGGGTGATTTCACGGCCCAGTCCCTGCCGTCCCGCAACACACCTGAGGGAAAGAGTTTCGTTTTCTCTTAAATCAAGATCCAGAAGATCAAGAACGGTGAACTGCTTCATAGTATTTAAATTATAATATGGATAGTCAAAAAAGGAAAGAGCCTGAGCCCTTTCCCTCTTTTTTATTTCTCCTGGATTTTTTCCTTTTCCTTTACAATCTTGGTCTTTACCTTTTCAGTAAGCTTGTCGATGGCATCGTAAAGATCGCCGTCCTCTGTCTCCAGAAAGCAGTCTGCACCCCAGCGGAATACAATGTTGCACTTGAGGCGGTACATTCCGTTTGCCCTTTCCAAAGAAATAACAAGGGAAGAGAGTGTATCCTCTGCGGTCTGCATTCTCTTGAATTTTTTCTCAAGCTGTTCTCTGGTTTTCTCTGAAACTTCGTAATGGATACCTTTGATTTCAAAATTCATAATTTCCTCCTGTTTTTTATCTTTCAAAAGAAGAAGCTATATCAAGCTCCTTTCTGTATTTGCCTACAGTTCTCCTGGCCAGGGTTATTCCCTTTTCTGCCAGTATGTCTGATATTTTCTGATCGGAAAGCTTTTTTCCCCCTTTGTTTTCCCTGATTATTTCCTTGATTATCTCCTTTACGCTCTCTTTTGCCAGCTCTCCCCCCGGTTCTGCTTTGGTGCTGACCTGTACCGCCGTGGAAAAGAAGTGCTTAAGCCGGTAGGTGCCCCAGTCCGTAAGAACATATTTTTCGGATGCCAGCCTGGATACGGTGGATTCATGCATCCCTATTTCCTCTGCCAGCTCCCTCTGTGTAAGGGGAACCAGGTGCCGGGGGCC
>JAZNLX010000051.1:0-2572 GCA_045579325.1 Spirochaetia bacterium | reverse complement strand
GTATCGGTGCCGGTTTCCCTGGATACCAGAAAGGGGAGGATTGCAGAAAGAGCCCTGGATGCTGGAGTCTCTGTCATCAACGATATTTCTGCAATGACCTACGATTTATCAATAATTGAAATTGTAAAAAAATATAAATGTGATATTATATTAATGCATATGGAACAGACCGAACCGGGAAAAGATCCTTCCGGGGCCGTGGTCTCCTATCTTGAACAGAGGGCCGGTGCTCTTAAGAAGGAAGGAATAGCCGGTGACAGGATTATTCTGGACCCGGGAATAGGATTCGGCAAGGACTGCTCAGGCAACCTTTCCCTGTTCGGATGCATACCGCAGCTCAGGAATCTGGGATATCCGGTTCTTATGGGGTGTTCCAGAAAGTCCTTTATAGGGAAAATCACCGGTCGGGAGGTGGAGGAAAGGCTCCCCGGAACTCTGGCCTGTACCGCTGCCGCAGGTTTTCTTGGTGCAGATATACTCAGGGTGCACGACATCAGGGAAAACCTGGACTTTATGAATATGCTGACTGCCATAGGCAGATTTTCCGCGGAGGGAGGTAGATTTGGAAAACTTTTATGACATGTATCTGACCTATTTCAGACCTGTTCTTGATATTTTCCTTCTGGCTTTCATTGTTTACCAGATATACAATATCCTGCTGCAGAACAAGGTTCTTCCGGTAATAAAAGGTATTGTTGCCATTCTGACACTCTATGCATTTGCGTTTATCCTTCATCTTGAAACCATGCTCTGGATCATGAACAAGCTGGCAAACGGATTTATCATAATCATGGCCATAGTATTCCAGCAGGAAATAAAGAGCTTCTTCATCAAGGTCGGACAGAGCCGTATGTTCAACGGCCGCAGAAGAATAGTGGGGACCGAGGTTGAGACCATCATCAGTGCCGCCCAGATACTCTCCACCATGAAAAGGGGAGGCCTTGTGGTTTTCCAGCGTCAGGCAAGCCTCAGGAACTACATAGAATCGGGTACCGTAATCAATGCCGATATCTCCTCAAGTCTCCTTGTAACCATATTCGGAAAGGATACCGCACTCCACGACGGTGCAGTCATTATTTCAGGAAAGAAAATAGTTTCTGCCGGTTGTCTCCTTCCTCTCTCGGAGCAGAAGGGAATCAAGAAAAGTTTCGGTACCAGACACCGTGCAGCTCTCGGTATAGCGGAAAAGACCGATGCGGTGGTGCTTGTGGTTTCCGAAGAATCAGGTGCAGTTTCACTTGCCTACAATTCAAACCTTTACTATAACCTTACCGAGGAAGAGCTTAAGAACAGGCTCACCAGCCTTGTTGTCAAGGGAAATCCCGACCTGTCAGAAGATGAGGGGGACAACGAATGAAATTAAACAAGATAAGAAACTTTTTCTTAAAAAACTGGAATGCCAAGCTTATCTGTCTGGCCATTGCCGTTATCATTTCCCTTTTCTACAAGCAGGGTACCGTGGAAGAGCGTTACCTCAGGGTGCCGTTCGGTATTCTTACTCCGGGTGGCTTTGTTACGGTGGATGATATTCCTAAGAATGTCAGGATTTCGCTGAAAGGAAACAGAAACGATATCTATTCCATCATCAGCGACGATATTATTGCATATGCCGATTTCAGGGACGTAACCGAAGAGGGTTCCTACGAAAGGTCCATCAGAATCGAGCGTACCGGAAATGCCCTTTATATGTCTCCTCTGGAAATTTCCGTAGAGCCTCTCACAGTTTCCGCCTTCTTTGAAAAGAAATCCATGAGGCGTGTGGGTATTACCCCCGTATTCCAGGGTATGCCTGCAGAGGGGTATGAGATAGCAGGCTCTTTCCTGCTGCCGGGTACAGTTTCCGTGGAAGGGCCTGAAAATATCATAAAAAGAATTGATATGCTCAAGATAAAGCCTGTCTCCATAGACGGTAAATCGGAAAACTTTACAGTGCCTGTGGAAATAGAAAGCCCGGGTGACCATGTGGAACTCAATGCAGGAACCGTGATGCTTTCTGTCAAGATAGCCAGAATCAGGATTGCCAAGACATTCTCCTCTGTTGCAATTGAGCTCAGAGGGTGCGCAGAGGGACTCAGTGCCGTATCATCGGCCGCATCCGGAAGCATAAAAGTTGAAACCGGAAGCAATGAATCCGAGTGGCTCAGTGCAGGGTCAATGAAGCTGGTTGCAGATCTCAGTACAGTTGCCGGGCCCGGAACATACACTGTTCCTCTCAGACCTGCTGTTGCGGAAAACGTGGATGTCATAAGCTTTTCTCCCGAAACCGTGGAGATTACCGTAAGTCCCGTTATCCCGGCGTCGGAGGAATGATTTGGCAAATATCAGACTGACGGTTGCATACGACGGAACCTCCTACTGCGGATGGCAGATACAGAATAACGAGGATACGGTTCAGGAACGGCTGGAAAAGGCTCTTGGAAAGCTCCACGGACATCCGGTAAAGGTTATCGGTGCCGGAAGGACAGATTCTGGTGTTCATGCCGCCGGGCAGTGTGCAAATTTTCATACAGATATGACAGTGCCGCCCGAAAAGTTCAGGGAAGCTGTCAATTCCTTTCTGCCCAAGGATATA
>JAZNLX010000050.1:0-2973 GCA_045579325.1 Spirochaetia bacterium | reverse complement strand
CCTCAGCGCCAGGATTTCGGGCAGCGTGAAGTCGGCAGAGTCTATCTGTTTTATAAAAATGCTTATGCAGCCCCAGAGGATTCCCGCCGCGACTACCGAAGCAATGTATTTTGTCTTGTGCATGCCTTATTTTTCTTAATTTTATCTAAATTTTCAATAGGTTTTATTTCCCCCTTTTAATTTTAAATAAAAGATATTAAGATAGTAAACAAGGAGATAATAATGGACAATAAAGCAATCGCGGCAGTGGCAAATTCGATCCGTGCCCTTTCCATGGATCAGATACAGAAGGCAAAATCAGGTCATCCGGGGCTTCCTCTTGGATGTGCGGAACTGGGAGCACTCATTTTCGGTGAAATCCTCAAGCACGACCCAAAGGCATCAGACTGGGCAGACCGCGACAGGTTTGTGCTTTCGGCCGGACACGGCTCGGCTCTTTTGTACAGCCTGCTTCACCTTTCAGGATACGATCTTACAATGGAAGATCTCAAGAACTTCCGCCAGCTCGGCTCCAGAACACCGGGCCATCCCGAATTCGGCTGGACAGACGGAGTTGAAACCACTACAGGTCCTCTCGGTGCAGGTTTTACCAATGCCGTAGGTATGGCAATTGCCGAAAAGATGCTTGCTGCAAGGTTCAATACAGCAGAACACAAAATTGTTGACCATTTTACATACGTTCTTTCAGGAGACGGCTGCATGATGGAGGGACTCACCTCCGAAGCTGCTTCCCTTGCCGGAACACTGGGCCTCGGAAAACTGGTGGTTTTCTACGATGACAACGGAATCACCATCGAGGGAAAGACAGACCTTGCATTCACAGAGGATGTTAAGGGACGCTTTGAAGCCTATAACTGGCAGGTACTCAAGGGAGATGCCTACGATGTCGAAGGTATCATGAAGCCCGTGGAAGAGGCAAGAAAAGAGACAGAAAAGCCATCTCTCATCATTCTTAAATCCGTTATCGGAAAGGGTTCTCCTAACAAGGCCGGCAGCCACAGTGTACACGGTGCTCCGCTGGGCCCTGAAGAAATCATCGAAACAAGAAAGGCCCTGGGAATTCCTGTGGATCAGGATTTCTACGTATTCCCGGAAGCCAGAAAATATTTTGAAGAAAAGGCTACCGGATGGAGCAGCTGCCATGCGGAATGGGACAGAACCTTTGATGCATGGAAAAAGGCAAACCCTGAGCTTGCTTCGGAGTGGGAAGCCTATATGGCAGGTGCTGCAGTTACAGTTCCTTGCGACAAGCTTCCGGGCTTCAAGGTGGGTGACAAGCTTGCTACCAGAAGCGCCAGCGGAAAGACCCTCGTAAAACTCTGCGGCGAAATCGGAAATCTTGTGGGTGGTTCAGCCGACCT
This sequence comes from Spirochaetia bacterium, assembly GCA_045579325.1. Taxonomy (GTDB): domain Bacteria; phylum Spirochaetota; class Spirochaetia; order CADAEX01; family CADAEX01; genus CADAEX01. The sequence goes on along the minus strand of JAZNLX010000050.1, from coordinate 1,612 downwards.
GGCCCCTTCCAACAATACAGTTGTTCCTGAAAACGGCGATTTCTCCGCTGTAAATCCTATGGGAAGAACACTCCATTTCGGTATCAGGGAACATGCCATGGGCGGTATTGCCAACGGTCTCGTTCTCCACGGAGGTCTCCGTTCATACTGCGCCACATTCCTTTCATTTGCAGACTACATGAGACCTACAGTTCGCCTTGCCGCAATCATGAAGATTCCTACAGTATTCATTTTCACACATGATTCCATCTACGTAGGAGAAGACGGTCCTACACATCAGCCTGTGGAACACGTGGAATCTCTCCGTGTCATTCCTAATGTACAGGTTATCCGTCCGGGAGATGCCCAGGAAACAGAAGTTGCATGGCAGATGGCTCTCGAGACACCGGATAAGCCTACCTGTATGGCTCTTACCCGTCAGGATATCGTGGTTTACGAGAAAGAGGACAGACAGTGGAAGAAAAACATGCGCAAGGGTGCATACATTGTAAAGGATTGTGAAGGAACACCTGACGTGGTTGTAGTTGCCACAGGTTCAGAGGTTTCCCTTGCAGTGGAAGCTGCCGCACTGACCAAGAAGAAGGTAAGGGTTGTTTCCATGCCTTGCCGTGAGCTTTTCGAGGCTCAGAGCTCATCCTTCAGAAACAAGCTGCTTCCTAAAGGTGTCCGTGTAGTGGTTGCCGAATGCGGAATCCCTACAGGCTGGAGAGGTTATGCCGACGAAAAGGATATTCTCGGAATCACCACATTCGGTGAATCGGGAAAATATGCCGATGTTGCAGCCAAGTTCGGTTATACAGCCGACAATCTGGCAAGGATCATCAACAGAAGATGCTGCTGAAATTTCCCGCTCCTGTAGTCGAGTTTGCAGAAACCGTATTCAGGGGCGGATATGAAATCTATCTGGTGGGGGGTGCCGTACGGAACATCATGTACGGACTGCCGCCGGATGATTATGACTTTACCACAAATGCCACACCGGAACAGATTACCTCGCTGTTCAGGAAAGTTATTCCCACAGGTATCGAGCACGGTACCGTCACAGTCCTTTTCAAGGGCTTTTCCTTTGAGATCACCACTTACCGCATAGACGGAAAATATTCCGATTCCAGGCATCCGGACAAGATCGTCTACAGCAACGACCTGGCAGAGGATCTCCGCAGAAGGGATTTTACCATAAATGCCATGGCTATCGATGTACGGAACAACCGTTTCATAGATATGCATAACGGACTTGACGATCTGAAAAGAAAGGTAATCAGGGCCATCGGAAACCCGGACGAACGTTTTGCCGAGGACGGACTGCGCATACTCAGGGCCTGCCGTTTTGCTGCCCAGATGGAGTTTGACATAGAGCCGGCCACCCTGGAGGGGATGAGGAACAACAGGCACAGGCTTGCAGGTATATCTGCCGAACGTATCAGGGATGAAATCCTCAAAACCATGAAAGCGGATCATCCATCCTCCGCCTTTATCATCATGAAGGAGACGGGAGTTCTGGATTACGTGCTTCCGGAGCTTGATGAGGGCTACGGAATGGAGCAGCGGGAACTGCACCGGTACGATGTTTTCCATCATACCCTCTACTGCTGCGATTTTGCCGAAAAGAACA
>JAZNLX010000049.1:0-6575 GCA_045579325.1 Spirochaetia bacterium | reverse complement strand
AGTTAAGGTTCTTGATTTCCACCTTTCTTCCCAGTCCCATACCCTCGAAGTTTACGGAAACATTGACATCGCAGCGCATTGAGCCCTCTTCCATGTTGCCGTCGCACACCTTGAGATAACGAACCATCTTGCGGAAGTTCTGCATGAAAAGCTCGGCTTCCTCCCCTGTCTTGAAGTCAGGCTCTGTTACAATCTCCAGAAGCGGTGTACCGGTTCTGTTGAAGTCGCAGTAGGAAGTGGTTCCCTGGTGGATCATCTTGCCGGCATCCTCTTCAAGATGGGCCTCGTGGATCCTTATCTTTCTTCTTCCCGATTCAAAATCCATTTCCGCATAGCCGTTCACTCCGAACGGGAGGGCAAACTGCGAAATCTGGTAGTTTTTAGGAAGGTCGGGATAGAAATAGTTCTTTCTTTCGAAAACTGCCTTTTCGTTCAGATGGCAGTTAAGGGCTCGGCATACGATATATGCCTTTTCCACAGCCTCCTCGTTCAGTGCCGGAAGCACACCCGGATATCCCATACATACAGGACATACATGGGAGTTCGGAATATGGGTGAACTCATTCCTGCAGTTACAGAAAATCTTGGTCTTGGTAAGGAGCTGGATATGTATTTCAAGTCCGATAAATGTTTCTATCTTCATATTTCCTCCACTGGAACAAACTCCGGAGGATTGCTTACAGGGAACACGTCTGCCAGTTCACGGGCTGCATCGAAGAGAAGATTCTCGCTGCAGTAGTTGGCAAAGAGCTGCATTCCCACCGGAAGTCCCTTTTCCACGGATACAGGAATGCTGAGGGCCGGAAGACCTGTCAGGTTGGCTGTAACCGTAAATTTGTCGGCAACCTTCTGCTGATAAGGTGTGAGATCTGCACTTCCGTGGCGGAAAGCCTGAGATGGGAATGCAGGCATCACAAGAATATCGGAGCTGCTGAAAATATTTTTGAAATCGTTGATGATCTTTGTACGGATCTTCTGTGCCTTTCCGTAGTACTGATCCTGGAAACCGGATCTGAGTACATAGGTTCCCAGAAGGATCCTGAGCTTTACCTCGTCGCCGAAGCCTTCGTTTCTTGACTTCTGCATGAGCTCAAGAGGAGTTTCTCCCTTTGTGCTTCTGTAACCGTAGCGGACACCGTTGAAGCGGGCCAGGTTGGCACTTGCCTCGGCTGTGGCAATTGTATAGTAAACCGGGATTACATATTCCAGGGACGGAATTTCCACTTCCTTTGCCTCGAAGCCCTTGTCCTTGATTGCCTGGATCAGGGCCTTGTATCCTTTCTCAATTTCAGGAGTAAGCCCCAGGTCACCCCCCAGATATGTGAAGCTGAGCTTACCGTTTACCGGCTTTGCAGGAGTATCGGGATATTCGATGGAGGTCTGGTCCTTTTCATCCTGTCCCTTGATTATGTTGAATACCTTTTCTGTCAGGTCCAGATCCCTTGAAAGAACTCCGATGACGTCAAGAGAGGAGGCGTAAGCCACCAGACCGAATCTGGAAACGCTTCCGTAGGTAGGTTTGAGACCGTATACGCCGCAGAATGCTGCCGGCTGGCGTACGGAACCGCCTGTATCGGAACCAAGGGCAAACGGAACCAGGCCTGCCGCTACCGCAGCTGCGCTTCCGCCGCTGGAGCCGCCCGGAACACACTCCTTGTTCCAAGGGTTGTTGGTATTGCAGAAAGCGGAACAGTCTGTTGAAGAACCCATTCCGAATTCGTCCATATTGGTTTTTCCCACAGGAACGCAGCCTGCCTTTTCAAGCTTTTCAACGGCAGTGGCATTGTACGGGGAGACAAAATTTTCAAGTATTCTGGAAGCACAGGTAAGCTTGAAATCCTTTACGGCAATATTGTCCTTAACACCGTAAGGCATTCCGGCAAGCTCTCCCTTTCCGTCTGTGGTATCAGACTTCCTCATGGCATCGAACTCAAGGAAGGAATTTATATCCTTATCCTTTTCTGTTGCGAAGCGGCTGTATTTCTGTCTGTTTTCTTCGGTCTTTAATGTTTCGTTCCAAAGCATGGTCATACCCTCAGAGAACATTAGGAATAGTGATGAATCTCTCCTCGTGTTCGGGAGATGCTTCAATCATGGTATCGGCAAGAGTGCTTTCGGCAATCTCATCCTTTCTGACTCTGTTTTTTCCTGCGGAAATGTGGACTGTAGGGTCAATGCCCTCAACATCTATCTTTTCCATCATGGAAAAATACTCAATCATCTGAGAAACGGCCTGACTGAGATTGTCGGCCTCTTTTTCTGTAAGCTCAAGCCTGGCAAGGCTTGCAGTTTTAAATAATTCTTCTTTCTGCATCACTTTAATTTATAAGTTACTGCCCCTTCTGTCAATGAGATAGATAATTAGAATATATTGAAATATTATCTGAAAACTGAAATAATGACCCTGAGGTAAAAATGGATCTGATTTACAGCTGTACAAAGCAGCTTTCATACCACGAACTGGACTTCAGGGGCTTATGGAAGCCGGAAAACATATTCCTGACCATGCAGGAGGCGGCAGCAGCCCACGCAGAGGCACTGGGGGCAGGATACGATGCCCTCCGGGAAAAGAACGTATGCTGGGTTCTTATCAAGGCATCTCTCAGGATGAACAGATATCCCGAATCAATCTCCACCGTCAGGATTACCACCTGGCCGGAGCCGGAAAGAAGAATGTTCTTTCCCCGCTTCTTTGTTTTTGAAGATGAAAAGGGAGAACAGCTGGGAAGCGCATCCACCCTGTGGACTCTCATGGATATAGATTCAAGAACCATCGTCTCCCCCGCAGCCAAGGGAATAAGCGTGGACACCCCGGAAAAAGGGCCTGCCGTCATAACTCTTCCCGGAAAAATCAAGCTGCCTGAAGGGGAAATCGTCAGCAACATCCAGGAACCGAAATATTCGGATCTGGACATAAACGGCCATGTGAACAATTCAAGATACATAGACTGGCTTACGGACAGAATCCCGCTGGAGCTTTTCCGTACAGGCTGCATAGAAGGACTTTCTGTCAGCTACAACAAGGAAATCCGCATGGGAGAGACTGTAAATCTGGAATATTCCGAAAACGGCGGACAGTTCCGTCTTACGGGAAAATGCGGAGAACAGACCTGCTTTACCGTAAATGCCGACTGGAGGAAAAATGAACCGTCAGAGAGTTGAAGAGCTGATCAGGGAGCTCCTTATTGAGATCGGAGAGGATCCGGACAGGGAAGGGCTTATCAAGACACCCGAGCGCTATGCCAAAGCCATGGAATTCCTTACCAAGGGCTACCGTCAGGATCCGGAAGTAATCATCAACAATGCGGTTTTTTCATCCGAGGCCAATAACATGATCATCCTTAAGGATATTGAGGTCTACAGCATGTGCGAGCACCATATGCTTCCGTTTTTCGGCAGATGCCACGTGGGCTACATTGCCAAGGACAAGGTTCTGGGGGTAAGCAAGATTGCCAGGATTGTGGACATGTATGCCAGAAGGCTGCAGATACAGGAAAGGCTTACCGTACAGATAGCGGAAGAAATCAAGAAAGCCGTGGATGCAGAGGGTGTGGGTGTGGTAATGGAATGCCAGCATCTGTGCATGATGATGAGGGGCGTGGAAAAGCAGAACTCACTGATGACCACCTCTTCCGTGCTGGGCTCCTTCAGGAAGAATCTCTCCACCAGGGAAGAATTCCTTAACCTGCTGAACCGTCCGGGAAGAATCTGACATTCAGTAATTTTTTAATATCTTTTCAGCTTCAAGCTTTACCCTTTCGGCCAGCTCCGGAGGGGAGATAACCTTTACTCCGCCGCCGAAACCGAGAACCCAGAAAAATATCTCTTCCGGCTGGTTGGACACAAAGGAAAGCCTTACACAGCCGTTTTCCAGCTCCGTTATCTCCTGGGTAGCATGCCAGGTCCTTTCCGATACCAGATTGCTCAGGCTGCTGCAGAACTCAAGCTCATATTTCTGTTCGTGTCCCGGATTGTTCCAGATACCGAAGGAAAGGTCCACATAATCCCGTATGTTGAAACCTTCGGGCATCCTGAAGAAATCTCCCGTACAGCGGGCATCCTTCATTCTGGCCAGGGAAAAGATCCTGACCGAGCTGTGCTTGTGACAGAAGCCCAGGACATACCAGTTTCCCTTGTGACACAGCACATGGTACGGATCCACCCTTCTGGGAAAAAACTCCCCGGTTCCCGCCTTCTTGTAGCCGAACTCCATGGTGGCCCTGGTCTTGACCCCTTCCAGAGTCTTGTTGAATACCTCCGCATCTATCTTTGGGAGCGGACCGGTTATAAAATCTATACCTCTGGCCGCAAACGCAGAATCCACCGACACTTCGTCCGGCAGCATGGCTGTTATCTTGTCCACGATATTCCTGAATGAATTTTCCAGGGGTGTATTCCTGTACTGCTCCAGAAGAGGCATCATTACCGATACTGTAAAAAGCTCCCCCTCGGACAGCATGACGCTCTTTATGAAAAATGTCGGGTCTGAATAGTAATAGCCGTTTCTTTCCTGGTCGTATTCCAGAGGGGCACTGTAGCGGTCCCTGAGAAAATCCAGGTCTCTCATTATAGTACTTCTGGACACCTCGAACATACTGCAGAGCTTGGTGGCATTAGGATATTTTCCGTCCCTGATTACCTGATCGATTTCCAGTATCCTGAGGTTCCTGACTTTATCTTCCCGCTGTTTCTTCATGCTTTTGCAAGAGTTCTGATAAGCTCTATCAGTGAATCCAGTTTTTCATGGGTAATAAGCGGATTGAGCAATGTGAACTTAAGACATACGAAACCGTCACTCACTGTCTGGCCGATTACCACACCGTGCTTATGAATCAGGGCTCTCCTGACCTTCTTGTTTATTTCGTCGCAGTTGGCGCTTCCGTCTCCAGTGTATCTGAAAACCACGGAACTGATTTCAGGTTCGGTAACCACATGGAAATCGCTGCACTCCTTCAGTCTGCCGTAAAGATAGGCCGCATTCTCCATGCTTGTTTCAATGAGCCTGCTCCATCCGTCCCGGCCTCTCATCTGGAAGGAAACCCAGACCTTGAGAGCATCGAAGCGTCTTGTTGTCTGGAGAGACTTGTCAACCAGGTTCACATATCCGTCCTCTTCATCCTCTGTCCTGTTCAGATAATCGGCATGGATAGTCAGGGCATCGAATACGGAGCCATCCTTTACCAGAACCGCACTGCAGCTTATAGGCATCAGGAACATCTTGTGGAAATCCACGGTAATGGAGTCGCACAACCTGAAGCCGTCTACCCGGTCCCTGTACTTTGAAGACATTATAACGCCGCTTCCGTATGCACCGTCGGCATGGAGCCACATGTTGTCCGCCCGGGCGATTTCGCTCAGTTCGAAGAGAGGATCTATGCTGCCGAAATCGGTGGTTCCCACGGTTGCCACAATCAGGAAAGGAATATTGCCGGCCGCCTTGTCCTGCGCTATGAGCCGACGGAGGGCCTGTATGTCCATTCTTTTTCTGCTGTCCACCGGAACCTTGACTACCGATTCGTAGCCGAGTCCCAGGACATGGGCACTTTTTTCCATGGAGAAGTGGGAAATCTCCGAGGTATACATCCTGAGCTTCCTGAAATTTTCAGGCAAGCCGTATTTTTTCACATCGTGATGAAGAATCTCATTGCAGAACCAGTCCCGGGCCAGGATAATGGCTGTCTGGTTGGACTGGGAACCGCCTGAAGTAAAGATTCCGTCGCTCCCCTCCCCGTATCCGTAGAGCCTGCAGAGATGATCCGTAACCTCTACTTCCACCTCGGTGGCAACGGGAGACTGATCCCATGAATCCATTGACTGGTTAAAGGTAGAAATAACCACCTCCGCAGCTATTGTTTCCAGCAGAGATGGTCCGTGGAGATGAGCCATGTAATCGGAAGAAGGGGTTCTGAGAAGGTTAGGGAGCACCTGGGTCCTGAGCTTTTCAAAGGTAGCGTCCCATCCGAGACCCTTTTCCGGAAGTATGGTTTCCTGATGAATCAGTGAATGAAGCTCCTCCGGAGTAGGTCCGGAATAAGCTTTTCCATCCGAAAACACATCAATGACAGAGGCCACGGTTTGACCCATGACCTCCTTGTATTCTTTTTTTGAACTTTCAGATTCTGTAAGAAAAATATTTTTCATATTTCAGCGTTTGCCGTAATGACAGCTTTTTCAAAAATATCCATTGCCTTGTTTATATCCTCTTCGCTGATGTTGAGGGCACAGAGACAGCGTGTTACGGAACCGTCGCGGCCACCCCTTTCAAGAATCAGCCTGTCCGCAAAGCAGTTCTTCTGAACCTTGGCTGCAATTGTGCCGCACGGAGGATATGAACCGAGCATATCAGGCTCTGCCTTCGGATTGACAAATTCAGTACCGATCATAAGCCCTTTTGCCCTGATATCTCCGATAATGGAAACCTTTTCCTTGAGGGCCCTGAGTCTTTCCTCGATGATCTTTCCTTTTCTGACCACGTCGGCAAGGAATTCAGGCTGTGAAACACGGTTGAGAACCACTGTTCCGGCTCTCATTGCAAGCTGGTTCCCCCTGAAGGTTCCGGCATGTGCACCCGATTC
>JAZNLX010000048.1:0-2621 GCA_045579325.1 Spirochaetia bacterium | reverse complement strand
CCTGCAAAGGTTGCGGTTCTTACCAGTGCGCTTCTCGGAACAGTTTCCGGTAGCTCCGTATCCAATACAGTAGGTTCCGGAAGCTTTACTATTCCTATGATGAAGAATCTGGGTTACAAGAAGGAATTTGCAGGTGCGGTAGAGGCCGCCGCCTCCACGGGAGGGCAGATCATGCCTCCTATCATGGGTGCCGCTGCTTTCCTTATGGCAGAAAGTCTCGGTCTTCCTTACATTATCATTGTAAAGGCAGCCGTAATCCCGGCACTTCTCTATTTTACAGGTATTTTCCTTACAGTTCACCTTGAAGCAAAGAAGCTTGGACTCAAGGGTATGCCTAAGGATCAGCTTCCTGCATTCTGGCCTTTATTCCTCAGAAAAGGATACATGATGCTTCCTCTTGTTATTATCGTATTCTTCCTCTGTATCGGAAAAACAGCTGTATATGCAGCTATCATGGGTATTGTTTCCTGTCTGCTTATCGGACTGGCCACATCAATTATCGATTTGATCATGGGTCGTAAGCCTACATTTGTTCCTGAAGACCTTCTGGATATTGCAGTCAAGGCTGCCAGAAACATTATCAGTGTAGCCATTGCCTGTGGTATGGCAGGTATCATTATCGGTATCGTAACACTTACAGGTATCGGTCTTAAGTTCGGTGCAGGTCTTATTTCCATTTCCGGCGGTATTGCAATCATCACATTGCTTCTTACAATGGTTTCTTCCATTATCCTCGGTATGGGATCTCCTACAACAGCAAACTACCTTATTACATCCACAATTACAGACGGTGCAATTATCGGCCTCGGATTTGAACCACTTGCAGCTCACATGTTTGCTTTCTACTTCGGTATCATTGCTGACATCACACCTCCTGTTGCTCTTGCAGCCATTGCGGGAGCCGCTATTGCCAAGGCCAGACCTATCAAGACTGCATTCAATGCAACCAAGCTTGCAATAGGTGCGTTTATCATTCCGTATATCTTTGTTTTCAATCCTGAAATGCTCATGATCAACACAACATTAATTCAGGTTCTTCCTGTAATCATTACAGCACTCCTGGGAATGTTCTGTTTCAGTGCATGTCTCGAAGGTTATGCTCTCAGAAATATTTCCTTTGTGGGACGTATTCTTTTTGCAGCAGCCGGTTTCCTCTGTGTTATTCCGGAGTCCAGGACAGACTTTATCGGAATCGGAATCATTGTTCTTCTTACTGTAATTCAGATAATCAAGAACAAGAAAGAATCAAAGGCAACCGCTGCCTGATCACATCATGAAATAAACGGCAACAGCCGTGATTACAGCTCCTGCGGCAACAAAGCCGCAGGGTTTTATCAACGACAGAGTATTCTTGAACAGGTTTGTGTTAAAGTATTTGTGGGTCACCACATTGCAGACATGAACCGGTGAGAGAAGAGTTCCTACCAAACCGAATCCATAACCGAGAACTACCATTATCAGAACCCATTTAAGGTCAGGAGAAGCTCCCAGAAGCGAATATGTTATAGGGAAACTGGTTCCTACGAATCCCAGTGCAATTCCTGTTGCCAGACCGCTGATGAAAGGGAGCACTGCAAAAAGGATTATTCCCGGGATACCTACGGAGGAAAGCTCCTGTTTCATTATGTCTATAATCAGCCGTCCGTCTTCAAGGGGTACGCTTATAAAACCGCTGTATACCGTGATTATTGCCACGATGAATACCATGTTGCGGCCGTTCTTGGCCAGGAGCATTTTTTTCCATACTGCAGCTCCCAGCGGTTTCCAGAGCTGGCATACCGTAATGGAAGCAATAAGGCTCAGTATAAGTGACATGAACTTTGAGAAAGAGTTCAATGCGGGAAACAGGAATGATAATATAAAGCTTCCTATTATAATTATGGCAATAGGGGAGAGATACCTGAAAAGAGGGGGTTTTCTTTCGATTTTATCAGGTTTCGCGGAAGGCATATCAAGTTTTCTGAGTATGAAGTACCAGCCCCCTATTACGGTACAGATACTGAGGGGGAGGTTTACCAAAGCCATCTGCCACATCTTCAGATGTGTTATCTGCATGGCCATTATGACTGCGGCAAAGAGAGGAAACCAGAATTCCCACACATGTCTGAACCAGTAGTTGATCTTGGCCTTGGAATCATTGTCCAGACTGCCCGATACGTCACATGCCTCCACCAGAGGTGCAGAGAAAAGAGCTCCCCCCGGCATGGGAATCAGCCCCATGATGATAGGTACCGAAGCAATGAGAGTCTTGCCGCTGAATCTTGATTTAAGCCCCTGGGTCATATTACCCATTATGTTATTTTCCTTTATCTGGTTGCTGAGGAAAATCATTAACCATACCAGGAAATAGAGCATTAAGTTTTCCTTATCGGTGATTTTTTCCAACGGAATGGAGATGAACTCCTTTAAAGACCTTTCGGAGAGAAACGCCAGGAAAAAGGTTCCTGCAAGAATAGATAAGGAAAGATTTCTTATAAATTTGTCAAGGACGAGAATGAGTCCCAATGACATGAAAATTGCGACAATAACCGGTAAATCAAAAAGCATGGATAAATTTTACAAATATTTATATTAAATGTAAATATTAGATTTATAAAATATCATCCCATGTCCAACGAAAA
>JAZNLX010000047.1:0-3157 GCA_045579325.1 Spirochaetia bacterium | reverse complement strand
GAACTATAACAGACTGCAGGCTTCATATCTTTTTTCCGATATCGCAAAAAAGATCGGAGCTTTCCAGAAAGAGAATCCCGACAGGGAAATAATAAAAATGGGTATCGGAGATGTTACTCTCCCTCTCCCTGACGTATGTATCAAGGCACTTCACAAGGCTGCCGACGAGCTTGCATGCAAGGAGAGCTTCAAGGGCTACGGTCCTGAACAGGGCTATGACTTCCTCAGAAGCGCAGTGGCGGAAAACGACTTCAATTCCAGAGGTGCAGACATCAAGGCAGATGAAATCTTTATCAGCGACGGTGCAAAATGTGACACAGGAAACTTCCAGGAGCTTTTCTCCCAGGATATCAAGGTAGCCATTCCGGATCCCGTATATCCTGTATATTCCGATACAAACGTAATGGCCGGAAGAAGCGGCGAATTTGTCAACGGCAGATATTCAAACTACATCTATCTTGACTCCACAGAAGCCAACAACTATGTTCCTGACCTTCCTAAGGAAAAGGCAGACCTTATCTATCTCTGTTTCCCTAACAACCCTACCGGCTCCACTGCTACCAAGGAACAGCTGAAAAAATGGGTGGATTACGCCAGGGAAAACAAGTCCCTTATCCTTTTCGATGCAGCCTACGAATGCTTCATCAGGGATGAATCCCTTCCTAAATCTATTTTTGAGATCGAAGGGGCCAAGGAAGTGGCTGTGGAATTCAGAAGCTTTTCCAAAACAGCAGGCTTTACCGGAGTAAGGTGCGGATTTACCGTAATTCCAAAGGAATGCAAGGTTTACGACGGAGCAGGCAAGGAATATGCTCTCAACGCATTCTGGAACAGAAGACACTCCACCAAGTTCAACGGTGCTTCATATCCGGTACAGAAGGCGGCAGAAGCTGTATACACACCTGAAGGAAAGGCTCAGATCAAGGCACTTACAGATTATTACCTGGGAAATGCAAAGCTTATCAAGGAAGCAGTTCTTTCCACAGGGCTCAGATGCACAGGAGGAGACAACTCCCCTTATGTATGGGTAAACACAGGACGTGATTCATGGGAATTCTTCGACCTTCTGCTGAAGGAATGCGGAATCGTATGTACACCGGGTTCAGGTTTCGGAAGCTGCGGAAACGGATATGTCCGCTTCAGTGCTTTCAATTCCAGGGAAAATACAGAAAAAGCCATGGAGAAGCTGGTAAAATTTCTTAAATAAGGCTATAATTAAGTTATAAATAATACAACGGGAGCTTGTGAGACAGGCTGAGATAAAGGTGAGACCTTTGACCGGTTACCTGATTTGGATAATGCCAACGTAGGGACATAAATTGCAGAGAAAGCAGATATGCCGTACAGGCTGTCTGCTTTTTTTTTGCCCCGGCATCCAATTCCGATATTTATTTTCAAAGGAGAAAACAATGTTAGGAAATTGTCTGGAAAACGTAAGAAAGAAAAATCCTCTGGTGTGCAATATCACCAACTATGTGACTGTAAACGATGTGGCCAATGTACTGCTGGCCTGCGGAGGGAGTCCCATCATGACCGATGAACCCGACGACCTCAGGGACATAGTAACCATCTGCAGCGGCCTGAACATAAACATAGGGACACTGAACAGAAGAAGCATCGAAGGAATGTTTACCGCAGGAAAGAGGGCACAGGAAAAGGGTATTCCTGTTCTGCTGGATCCGGTAGGCGCAGGGGCAAGCCCACTCAGAACAGAAACAGCAATCAGAATAACAGAAGAAATAAAACCTGTCGTTATCAGGGGAAACATTTCCGAAATCAAGGCTGTATCCTCCGGAGCAGGCTCCACCAAGGGGGTGGATGCGGATGTATCGGATGCGGTAACCGCTGACAATCTGGAAAAGACTATCCTTTTTGCCAAGGAGCTTGCGGCGAGAACGGGAGCTGTCACAGTCATTACCGGGGCCAGGGATCTGGTGGCAGACCGGGAAAAATGTTTTGTAATAGAAAACGGACGGCCTGAAATGAGCCTTATAACAGGTACGGGCTGCATGCTTTCCGGCATGATGACTGCATTTATCGCCGCAAACCCCGGCTGCATCACCGAAGCGGCAGCGGCAGCGGTATGTGTCATGGGCATTGCCGGGGAAATCGGCCTTGAAAGACTTCTGCCGGGAGAAGGAAATGCCTCCTACAGAAACAGAATCATAGATGCAATCTACAACATGGATGCAGAAACACTGGAGAAAAGAGCAAAATATGAAGTGTACTGAAAAGGATCTCCTGCTTTATGCGGTAACAGACAGAAGCTGGCTCAGGGGTGCTTCCCTGAAGGAGCATACGGAACAGGCTCTCAAAGGGGGTGCCACTTTTGTACAGATCCGGGAAAAGGAGCTGGATTACGACAGCTTTCTCCGGGAAGCAAAAGAGCTTAAGGAGCTCTGCAGCGGATACGGTGTTCCCTTTGTCATCAACGACAACGTGGAGCTGGCCCTGGAGGTGGATGCAGACGGTATCCATGTGGGACAGAGCGATATGGAAGCCGGCGACGTAAGAAAGCTCATAGGCCCGGACAAGATTCTGGGAGTGTCTGCCCAGACTGTGGAGCAGGCTGTTCTGGCGGAGCAGAAGGGAGCCGACTATCTGGGAGTGGGAGCAGTATTTCCCACCGGCTCCAAGGCAGACGCGGAGGATGTAAGCTACGAAACCCTGCAGGCAATCTGCCGGGCAGTAAAAATCCCGGTTATAGCCATCGGCGGAATCGGAAAGCATAATGTCAGGAAGCTGGCCGGCAGCGGAATCTGCGGGGTTGCGGTAATCAGTGCAATCTTTGCGGCAGAGAACATCGAGGAAGCCACCCGGGAGCTCAGAAAACTGACAGAGGAAACAGTATCGTGATAAAAGGAATAATCTTCGACATGGACGGGACCCTTCTGGATTCTACCCCCATGTGGTATACCATAGGAAAAAAATATCTGGCGGCCATGGGAATAAAGGCGGCACCGGGGCTGGATGCCACCATCCATGCCATGAGCCTTTATCAGGCGGCATGCTACCTGCGGGATGAATACCATCTGGACAAGAGTGCGGAAGAAATAATGGCAGACATAAACAACATGATTAGCAGCTACTATTTCGAAACCCCGGTGCTGAAGCCGGGAGCTGCAGATTTTATCCGCTTTCTGGCAGAAAAAGGGAT
>JAZNLX010000046.1:0-8130 GCA_045579325.1 Spirochaetia bacterium | reverse complement strand
GTCAGGGAAGAATGGGTTGCGGAAATAATGGAAAAGACCGGAGTAAGCATAGTATCGGGCGGACTGGTGAATCTGCCGCGTCATCCGAGCCAGCTGTATGAGGCGCTGTTTGAAGGTATAGTCCTGGGATTGCTCCTGTGGTTTGTTTTCCGCCGTTTCAGGTTAAAGCCGGGTGTCATGACAGGGCTTTACCTTATCGGATACGGTCTTGTCCGCTTTATAATCGAATATTTCAGGGAGCCTGACGAGGAACTCGGTTTCATTCTTTCCCTTTCAGGAGAGAACAATCCCATCTGGCTCTGTACTTCATTTCTTGATTTTTCCATGGGGCAGGCCCTCTGTCTTCTCATGATTCTTGCAGGAACAGTTTTATCGGGAATTATTCTGAAGCGTAAATAACCTTTTTCCCCGTCTTATAGGCAGGAGCTTATATGAAAAAAGCACTGCTTATAATTCTTTCATTTTTTTCTTCAATTACATTGTCGGCCCTTGATATGGGATATTCCTACGGAATGCCTGAGGGAAATTCTGCCATTGATACTCTTCTTCAGCGATATTCGGGGGATGAACGGCAAATCAGGGATGAATTTGCAGCATTCAGCTGGGAAAATATCAGGGAGCAGCTTGACTGTCCCGATTCGGAAAGTCTGGTTCTTTTTCTGAAAAAACTGACGGAAACTGAGCTTGCAAGGGGGGATTTTCCGGATACGACCGGGTGGCTGTCCAAAGGAAATGCCGAGCTGGAAAGGATATACGGCGATTGGGAAAGAAATACGGCTGTAAGGTACGATGAACTTCTTTCCCTTGCCGACAGCGGAATAAAGGCTTCGGTGGATGTTTCCTTTGCTCAGTACAAGGAGAGAATACGCCGGGAACTGGAGATTATTCTGGAGGCGGAACAGCGGGATTTCATCAATTCCTCCGTTGTCGGAAAAAGTCAGGCAAGGAAAGAGGATACCGGGTATACGGCTGCCCTGGAGATTCTGGACAACATGCCGGACACCCGGGTGGAAAGCGTGACAGAGGCACTTGAAGGGTGGCAGGAGAGCTTTGAAAGGCTGGCGGAAGCCAGGAGCGAGTGGGAACGCAATACAGCCGAAAGCTACGCTTTGGCAGAAAAGACCTGGGATGAGGCACTGCTCTGCTACGAGGCTGAAAGAAACGGCTGGCTGGGGGAGATGGAGGCTCTTTTCAAGGAAGGAGAAAAGCTTCTGACGGAAAGGCTTGCCACCTTTGAGGCTGCATCGCTGGAAAAATATACCAATCTCAAGGAAATGCTGGAACTGCGGGGCGAAAATCTGGAAAAGGCAACGGAAGGGTTTTTTGTCAGGTATGATGCGGTGGCTTCCATGCTGAAGGAGGCTGAGTACAATGCCACTCTGATCCGGGATGAAATTCACAGGCTTGAAAAAGAAAAAAACAGGGTGACAGTCGTTGCTGAAGAATACAGAAAACAGCTGACTGCAGCTTTGGCCGGAACAGAAAATGCCCGGAAACAGATAGATTATTATAAGACAGAAATCCGGAATCTGGATAATGATGACAGGCTGGCAGAGTCAAAGGAACGGAAATACCTTGAAAGCATAGATTCACTGACCGAAGAAAGGGACCGGAACCAGGCTCTGGTACCGGGGCTTCAGTCCGGTCTCGGCTGTCTGGAAAAGCTTCTGTCAGATATCGGTCTGGATCTGGCCGAATATAAAAAACAGGCTGAGTTCTGGGACAAGGCGGTGGCGCAGTATGTGGCGGCCGAGGAAAATCTGCGGCAGGGGATGGAACTTCTGACAAAGGAAGTGATGAGATCCGACGGACTTGAGTCCGATTCCCGAGATGCACTTCTTCAGGATATGTACCGTCAGCTGGAGATTTACGAAAAGCTTTATGCATTTGCTTCCGCCTTGGCAGAAGGGACTGAAACAGGAGCCGGCACAGAGGAGAATCTGCAGGCATCCATGGCTGTTCTCAAGGCATCGGAGGAGGAATATCTCCGGGAATCGGAACTGCTGGGGAACAACTCGGAAATGTTAACTACCCTTGCCGCAGATGCGGGAGTTCTGCTCTCAGAACTGGAAGAGATAAGATGCCGCCTGGAAGAGGATCTTGAAAAATATAATCTTTATCTTGAGCTTTTTATGAACGACGGAACCGAAATCCTGAAAAAAAGCCTTGACGAGGATGCTGCGGATATGGTGGCTTATGAAAACGGCAGGTATGAGCTTTTTCTTGATTATTTCCTGAAAAGCGAAGGGTGTGAAAGGGCTGCCCTGATACCGGCGGCGGAGCTGATAACAGCACTCAGGGAAGCGGAACAAAGCTGTCTGCAGTTCCTGGAAGAGGATATCGATGAGGGAGAGCGGCTTGTTTACGAAGCTGAGCTTGAAAAGCTGACAGAGGCAATAGCTTTTCTGGAAAACGGCGGTACAGATCCTGAGCCGGGTTCCGCTGCAGAAAGCTTTCTCCGCCGGTGTACGGAATTTGCCCCTTTTTACCGGGAGCAGGGAGCCGCACTTGTACGGCAGGTTACGGCTCTGGACGGTACGGAATCGCTTCAGGCGGCGGAAAACCTTCTGATGAAGCTTCAGGAGGAAGGTATTCCTGATTATCTTCTCTACTGCTGTGCCGGGTATTTAAAGCAATTTTACGATTTTTCATCTAACAGGGAGCTGGCTTCCCTTTACAGCAATGCAGTCAGGTACAGCGATACGGTTTTTTCTGCCGCTCTGGAAACCTATCTCTCTGAATATGTGGAAAAAGCTTCGGAAGCAGAGTCCGGAGCAGCCTGGGAGCAGGCACGGCAGAACGACATTTTTCATGAACGGCTTGAAAAAGGGCTGGCAGAAAAGAAGGCCCTTGTTGAGGTTCTGGAAAAGGACAGGCATTTTTTCTTTGCTCAGTATGTGGAGCCCATGATTGAAGGGCTTGAGAGACTGAGGCTGGCCGAAAAGGAAAAGGAAGAAGAATACAGCGCAGTGATGGAGCAGCTTGCAGGGCTGGAATCGGAATGCCGGGAGGCGGAAATCAGAGCCTCGGAGTGTTTCAACCGGTGGCAGGAGGCTCTTTCGGAAGCAGAACTGGCAGAAAAGATATATCTTTATGTCCTTTCTCCTTGGTCTAAGCCTGAAGATGTGCTGGCAGAGGCAGAAAGGGTGCAGTCCCTTATCAGCGATTACGAGCTTCTTCAAGGGGCGGAAAAGGAAATCTCTCTTGCTGATGATACCTCTGCAGAAGAATTTTTCAGAAGGCTGGATACGGAGCTTTTCCTTACAGCTGCAATCAACGGAGCCGAAGCAGAAAGAAAGGCCCTTGAGGCAGAGGCCGGCAGACTGCTGCGTGATGCGGCAGATACGGTTACCGGACAGCTTTTCAGATTTGACGGAGACACAGATTCGCTTTTTTCCGAAACAGCTTCCGGAATCACCGATATGAGAAACGGACTGCCGGACGGTTACTTCGATAATGAAAAAAAGTATGCTTCCGATGTCCTTTTATGGATGGAGAATGTGGATGAGGCCCTTCTGCATGACTTCGGGATTGCTTACTATTGGAGAAGCGGTTGTGAAATCGATGTTCCCATTTACCGTGATCAGAATTTCATAAAGCTGAGAAGCTACGGCTATGCATTTTCATATCCTGTGGAATATACCGACAACACCGCAACGAGAGCAGTATACGAAACTCTGGCTTCTGATGAAAGAACCCATCTCCTTTATTCGTTTTTTGAGGAAATGATGAAAAACGGCAGGGTGCTTTTTGATACCTCGTTCATCGGAAAGGATGTCAGCAGGATTGCCCACGATTATCTCTGGAATATTTCAAAGGAAAAGGAATCCCATTACAAAAATTCCCATAAGATTCTCAATGCCCTTACCCGGAAGGCTTCCAAGATGAAAAGCATGAGAAAGGGCATGGCAGATGTGAACGGAAACCAGGAAAGGGGCAATGTCATGTCTCTTATCAGCGGTGCATTGCAGGATATGGCCGGTTACAGGCTTGTTCTTGCAGAGTCTGAAAAGAGCGTTAATGTGGAAATTAAGGATGCAGATACATTCCTGGATTACTGTTACGGAATTTCGGGAATCCGGCTTGATAATACCTCCCTGATCCGGGAACTGTTCGGGGTGCCGGGAGAAAAAGCCTGCAGTTTTATTTCTGCCGCAACCCATCTTAAGGAGCTGTGTGTATCTGATACGGAGGAGGTTATAGGAAACATAAAACCTGAAAAGGGGCTTGAACTTGTTGCTGCGGCAGATTCATACGGCGATTCGGAAAATATCCTTTTGCTTATGGAAATCACCGGAAGATTTATTTCAGAGCTCAATTATGAAAAAAGCGTTGCTTTTATAGATGCTGAAGGGGAAAAGAGCGAGGCTGCCGCTTTCAGGCTTTCGGAGGATTGCCGGTACTGGACAGAGGGCATGACGGAAATCAGGAATATGGGGGAATCGGATTGGGAACGGAATCTGGACCGGCTTCTCAGGGAACGGAGTCGCTGGGAAACCGAAACTGCTGAGCAGATAGCTCTCTGCAGCCGGGTCTGGGACAGGAAGTGGGAGCTTTTGGGGGAGAAGATGAAGGAATGGGCCACAGAAACCGCCCTGCTGGAAGCGGCTGAGGAAAATGCCCTGACTGCCGGAAAACTGGGGCTGGATGCCTTTGCACTTCAGACCTCGGTAAACGGAATTCTCATTCCCGACCTGGATCTGAGCCCTGAAATACGGTACGACGGTACATCTCTTTCAGAACTGGTTTCCCTGGCTGCCCGGTATAATGAAGCAGCCTCCGTTTCAGGGGAGCTTACGGAAATATTCCCTTTGATTCAGACCGATTTCAGCATTTCTTACAGTGAGGATTCCGCAATACAGGATTTTTATGAGGAGGTCAAACGGGAAAGCACCTATCTGGCGGTTCTCCGGATGAAGGATAAGGTTTCCGAAATGTACCGGCAGATAATCCTTGATCTTGAAAAGGGAAATGCAGATGTGGACAAGGCAGTTACCGATGTTCTGGAAGGGCACGGTTACCGTCTGAACGGCCGGATATTTTCCAGAAAAATCATGATAGATGAAACAGTTTTCGGCGGAATCGAGTACGAAACCCAGGAAATTGAAAAATACAGGTGGTTTACCGGGGAAAATTTCAGCTTTGAGGATGAATTAAGTTCTCAGGTTCTTAGGAACACAGACAGCAGTATGCTCAGATATAAGATAGAGGAAGCGGGAAGAAAACTGAATCTCTATGCCCGGGAAACCTTCGATACATTCAATAAGCATATCGGTTATGTTCCGGTCATGTCGGAGGATAATCCCGAAAAGGTAAGTGTGAAGGGAGCCGGTGAATACGGTCGTATATTCGAGCTGTTCTTTGTAAACGAAGGGCGTCTGGCCAGAGGACTTGCTGCCATAGATGTTCCCTTTTATCTTCAGAAGCTTTATGACGATGACAAGGATAATGACGGAAAGAGCGACGGTTTCATAGGGGCTCCCACAATAAGAGGTACCGCTTCCATTCTCTCTTCGCTGCTGGGAGGCATGAATCCTGTGCTGGGAATACTGGCCGGTGTCATGGATACTCTTGCTTTTTCGGCTCTTGACATGGGCTTTACCGGAAAGACGCTGCAGGAAGCTGCCACCGATGTGGGATATTATCTGGCCGAAAGGGCAATGGGGGCAGGCATCGGTGCGGCACTGGGAACCGTATCGGCGGTGGCAGAAAATTCATTTCTTGCCCCTGTTGCAGATTTGTACATAACAAACGTGACAACTGCTGCCCTCCTTTCTGCCGATATTGACGAATTTGCCGAAAACTATATGGAATATGCTTCGGTGTACAGGAACTATAACAAATATATCGGTACAGGTCTGGGCAGCATGACCGGCGGAATCGGTTCCGTGGGATACGAACTGCTGACTGACGGCAGTACCAAGATCAATATACTGAATGTGGTGGAGCTCAATCTGGGCAAGGATGGTCCCGTGGTGGAATTCGGCCTTATGGGAGAGCATCTGAACGGAATCCTTGAATATATCGGGAATTTTGCGGAAGATCCCGTACCGGAGCTTTATCCGCTTGTTGCCGAAGCAGTGAGTCTGCCGGAAAATGAGATATATACTGCCATGGCACGGGAATTTCCGCCGTCTGTAACAGAGAGCGTAATTGCTGATGCTGTAATGGAATTGCTCTGTTCGGATACGGTGGAAGATGGGGAAATTCTTCCGGAGACAGTTATTGAGGTGATAGAAGAGCCATGGAATTACGATTTTCCTGTCGAGGGGGATATCGGACGAGGCTATTCCTATCTTGAAGGAACAATCGGTGAATATCGGGCTGTGGAAAAGGAATTTTCTCCGCTTTTCAAGGAAGAATTTGCTTCCATGTCTGCTTCCGAGCAGCTGAAAGAGCTCAGGCAGTACTATACCCGGGTTCAGTCTGAAAAATATACGGATGCAGACCGGGGAAACATGGCCTCGGCGCTCAGGGATCTGGTTAAATATATGGATGTGGAGGGTCTGATGCGTGAAAACGAGGACTTTATGAACATAACACTGAGAAATTTCCTGAATCTCGGCGAGGACGGGACAATGAATTACGATTTTGATATAATAAAAGAAGATAATGGAATTTGGACAGAGATGATGAGCTGGGGTTCTGCCTATCATCAGACAAATGTGGAAGGGAATCTGCTCAATGCAAAATTTGTTCACAGGGACGGCCGGGAAGTGGTCTTTGATTCTGATGAAAAAGTAGTGCTTGATATTCTGGACAAGGGAACCTTCAACTATGGCGAGCAGACTTTGATAAGTACTCTTTTCGGTCTTCACAGGAGTGCCGACGTGGAGCCTTACAACCGGCATATGAAAAATATCGGAGCCAGGGTAAAGCACCGTTTTGACCTGCTTCTGGGTATGCTGGGCAATTCTGAACTTTGGGAACTGAGAGGTAAGAAATGAAAAAAAACATGAAAATTTTTAAAGTGATATCAGCGGTTATTGCTGTACTGGCTCTCCTTTTCATGACAACGGAATACTGGGGGCGTGGCATCCTTTACCCGCGCTTTACCTACACTCTCAACCGGTCAGGTTCCGGGGCGGAAAAGGAAATCTCTGTCCGTACTTCCCGAGGAATGAATCCGTTCAAAAGTGAGTTTACATTTGATATTCTGACCGAAAAACCGGCGGAAAACATAAGGATAATTTCCTTTTCCTTCACGTATGACGGAAAAACAAAGGGCATTGTCAGGGACAAAAGCTTTCCTGTCAGGATGCAGAGATGGCAGGAGACCGGAGCCGGCCTGTACGAAAACCGTAATTCTATCCTGAATCCACCCGAAATCTGCTGGAGCCGTCATTTCAAGGGAAAGAAAACCGGAGATACCTTTCCTTTGCAGCTGACCCTTGTCTACAGCCTGGATAACGGGCCGGAAAAGAAGCTTGTGCTGGATTACACGGTTTCTGTTTCAGACTATTTCTATGTGCATCCCCTTGTTTTCTGACCGGCGGATGGTATAATCGGGTATGGACAATGGGATAACAGCCCGGCTTTTGGCTCTCCGGGACGAAAAATACAGGGATTTTCAGTGCAGACTCATGCCTACGGTGGACAGGGAGCGTGTTATCGGGGTTCGGACTCCCGAACTTCGCAGGCTGGCAAGGGAACTGGATAGAAGCGGAGAGGCAGAGAGCTTTCTTGCCCGGCTTCCCCACAGGTATTACGAAGAAAACAACCTGCATGCCATCCTCATAGGCAGAATAAAGGATCCTGACCGCTGCATCTCTGCCACGGAGCGTTTTCTCCCCTGCGTGGATAACTGGGCCACCTGCGATTCGGTAACTCCGGCCGCTTTTGGGAAAAATCTTGTTTTGCTGGAACAGAAAGCCCTTCAATGGCTGCAGTCAGATCATGTCTACACGGTACGCTTCGGTATGAGAATGTTTATGAATTTCTTTCTGGATGCTGATTTCAGACCGGAGTTTCCGGAGGCTGTGGCTTCAGTGGAATCGGATGAATATTATGTAAAAATGATGCAGGCCTGGTATTTTGCCACAGCCCTGGCAAAGCAATATGACAGCATTCTTCCTTTCATTGCAGGCAACAGGCTTGGAAGTTACTCTCATCAAGGACGTAACACCCATT
>JAZNLX010000045.1:0-9591 GCA_045579325.1 Spirochaetia bacterium | reverse complement strand
CCTGTAAGAATAAGATTTTTTGTGTTTTTAAGCAAAGTTGTATATTTTTCAACAAATTCGTCTTGTTTTGTCATTTGTGTATTTCCTTGAATATAATTTCCAAAAACTTTATTTATTGCTTCTTCACCTGTAACTTGAAATAAAGTTCCAAACCAACCATGAGCTATTTTTGGTGCTTTATTGTGAAATAATTTATCATCATCACTATTTAGTTTTTTAATTAACAGTTTGCCTTCATCTTCATCTTTACCAATAACTTTTGATATTTGATAAATTTTTAAATCATTTCTTCCACCATAGCCATGAAATGATAATAAGTCACCAACTTTAATTTCCCTTATATTTTTCCAAGCTTCTTTAGCACTTTTAGTGTCAGAATCTTTATCCCATCCAATTTGCCAATAATTGTTTGTAGAAAATTCTTCTAATTTATTTTCATCACCCCAGTTGATTCCACCTGACCAAAAATTATTTTTTAAAATAGTTGCTTTTAACCATGCGTTACAGGAAATTTCCGGAATTGATCTTTCTTTAATTTCGTTATTTGTAATTTTTTCTTTTATCAACTTACATAAATCTAAATAGTTCTGACCATTTAAATCTTTTTCATCAAATACTTCTATTCCAATTTTTTTCAAATATTCACGGCTGTTAGCATCAAGAGGCATAAAATCATAAGGCCGAATCCAATATAAAGCAAAAGTCAGAGACCACTTAACATTTTTCTGTCTTCTGACCAGATCAAAACATTTTACGAAATCAAAATCTTGTGAATTTTTACCTATTGCTGAATTAAATAAATTCCAGTTCTCCTGAATTTCTGTTGCAAAACTATTATCCTGCCACGGCATGCTCCACCATGAATTCAAATTATTTACAATAGGAATACCTTCAAAATCAAGCGGAACTTCCGCATTAATTTCAAGTTGTTCTTTTAAATAAGCACATATATCTTTTCTTTTAGCATTTGTAATATTACGGTTAAAGATTCCATAAATAGCAAAAGGATGAAAATCCTGAAATTTTTGATTAAAAGGCTTATTGTAAAAAATCTTAATTATTTCTTTATCAAAACCGTAAATTATATCTAAAAGCTCCTGTCTTTTATTCTTAAAATCATATAATTTTTCTGCCAGTTCCATATAAAATGGAATCCATGTAAAAGACGTTTTTTTCTCCATCACCTCTACTCCTTCTAAAATTCCAGTTTCCTTAAATACTTCTTGTAATTCTGGACGAACTTTAAATTCAAAACGACCGTTTTTTAAATCTCTGCCAAAACAACACACAGACCAAAATCTTCTGCCATATCAGCACAAGTTGCAACTTTCGCTTTTTGAATACAAGCAAATGTAATAAGTGAATTCTCTGTAAAAATATTTTTATCTTTAATTAGTTCAGTCCACTGTTCTTTTGTAATTCCGGGATTATATTCATCTAAACCCGGAACCCATTCATTAAGCTTTTCTTCCAATTATCCTTCTCCTTTTCCCTGTCTTTATAATAACTTTGTCATTGGCAAATTAAAGTTTATTAAATTATGCCATCCTGCCTGTGTCACAGAATGACATACCTGTTTAAAATATCCTGATATTTTTCCGCAGGTACTCTGATTTACAATCAGATACCCTCCGTCCATTACCTGTCAACAGGTTTCTTCGGA
The DNA here is from genome assembly GCA_045579325.1 of Spirochaetia bacterium. Classification (GTDB taxonomy): domain Bacteria; phylum Spirochaetota; class Spirochaetia; order CADAEX01; family CADAEX01; genus CADAEX01. The sequence continues at coordinate 7,928 of JAZNLX010000045.1, read as the reverse complement.
ATCACGCAACGGCAAATCCCAGCTGTGACAGGTCCACGTTCCGCATCATGAACAGCTCGGAATCGTAATCAAACATCATGTCGTCCACCGCTGCCGGCTTCATGGAATGCTTTTTCCGGGGCTTCCTTTCCTCTTTCGGCTCTTCTGCATATATCATGTGGGCTATCTCGTCATAACATTCCCTCTGCTCCTGTATGCTGCGGCATTTGAAATATCCCAGTTTTTCGTTTTCCTCCCGTCCTTTCATGTATTCATCCTCGCTGATTGCCCTGACACTGATTATGGCATCCTTACGGTCATGCTTGACTCTCGGACAATTTCTGGCTTTGGTGGCAGCCTCCCTGCCGTTTTCGGCCCAGATATAGAGATTCCCCTTAAAGTAACGCCCTTTCCCTACATGTCCCATCTTTGCCTCAACATGGTAATAACTCATAATCTCTCCTTCAGATCAGTTTCAGGGGGCATTTTTCCCCATCTTACATAGATAATAAAGTACCTGATGTGTCAAATAATGACACACGTCCACGAAAATTAATAAAATTTTTTCACAAAGTCAAATTTCATGGTATATTTTTTTCAGGAGGAATAATGAAAATCAATCTCGGAAAAAAGAGTGTTCTCTACCCGATGCCGGTGCTGATGGTGGGTTCCTATGACGAAAACGGAAACCCGGATCTGATGACTGCGGCCTGGGGCGGTATCTTCAACGAAAACATGCTGAATATCTGTATCGACAAGGGGCACAAGACTGTAGCCAATATAATAGAAAAAAAGGCCTTTACCGTAGCTATTGCCGACGAAGCCAACCTGACCGCCTGCGATTATGTGGGTATTGTTTCGGCACACAAGGTTCCGGACAAGCTGACAAGGGCCGGATTTACCGCCGTTAAAAGCGAAACTGTGGATGCACCTGTAATTGAACAGCTGCCAATGACACTGGAGTGCGAATTGGTCAGCTATGATGAGGAAACAGAGCAGGCTGTGGGGCGTATCCTGAATGTCATTGTGGATGAAGCTATCCTCACAGAGGGGAAAATAGATCCGTCCAAGCTGAAGCCTGTTACCTACGACACTGTAAACAAGACTTATATTGCTTTGGGCAATGTAGTAGGCAAAGCTTTCTCCGACGGAAAGAAGCTGATTTAATTGTCGGTAAGTTTATCCAGGCTTCCGATGTCTTCTATCGAATCCAGTTTGTCCAGTCTTTTCTTGATCTGACGGCTTCTTGATTCTGCCTTCTCGATCTCGTTGGAGGCGGAGTCAAGTTTTTTCTTTGTGGCAGCAAGGATATCGCCGAATTTTCCGAACTCGGAACGGATTTCCCCCATAAGATCCCATATCCTTGAGGTCTCTTTCCGGATGGCCAGCGTACGGAATCCCATCTGAAGGCTGCAGAGAAGAGCGGTCAGAGTTGCAGGGCCGGTTATTACAACCCTGTAGTCATCCTGAATCTGCTGAACCAGCCCCGGAATCCTGATGATTTCCGAAAACAGCCCTTCAAAAGGGATAAACATGATGCCGAAATCGGTGGTATACGGAACTTCTATATATTTTTCCTTTATATCCTTGGCAAAGCTCTTTATATCCCGAACCAAGGCCTTCCTGTACTGCTCGATTCCTTCCTTGTCGCCGGTTTCATAGGCCAGAGTCAGGTTATCCCAAACGGTGGCAGGATATTTGGAATCCACAGGCAGATAGATATATTCCTTTTCACACTCCTTGTCCGGGATCTTTACCGCAAATTCCACCACCCCTGTGCTTCTGGACGGATTCGGATGTGCATTCTTTTCGTACTGCTCAGGAGAAAGGATATGGCTTAAAAGCCCTTCAAGCTGAACCTCCCCTATTCCTCCGGCCGTCTTTACATTGGTAAGGGCTCTTTTAAGGCCACCCACGTCGCCGGCCAGGGTCTGCATTGCTCCAAGCCCCTTCTGGACCGCTTCCAGCTGTTTTCCCACCACCTCAAAGGAGCTGCTGAGCCGCTTCTCCAGAGTGGACTGAAGCTTTTCATCCACGGTGATTCTCATTTCCTCCAGCTTCTTTTCATTGCTCTCCCTGATCTCCTTCAGAGACCCCCGGACGTTTTCCTGCTGGTGGGCCAGACTTTCCTGAGTCTTGGCAGTAAGTACATCAAAACGGCCGGAAAGAGTATTCATGAAATCATTTATCTGACCGGAGAGGGAATTCTGAAATCCGAGAAGTGTTTCCCTGTTCTCGTTGAGAGTCTGTCGGATATTCCCGTGCTGCCGGGAAAGGGTATTCTGGGTACTATCGTTGAATGCATCCAGTCGGTCGGAAAGGGAATCCTGAAACTGCAGCAGCGATTCAAGGCTTTCCGTCCTGGCTTCACGGCCCGATTGCGCAATAATGTTCCTGCTTCTTTCAAATTCTTCCCGGAGTACTGCGGAGAGAATGTCCAGTTTTTCTCCGATGAGCAAGAGCTTTTTTTCACCCCTGCTTTTCCCGTTTAACGTGATTACAAGCACAATATTCAGAACCAAAAGTATAATAATGATAAATAAAAGCAAATTAATCATAGCTAACCTCTGTTTTTATTATAATATACACCTGTGTCAAACAATGCTACACTCACTAAAATAAAAGCTACTTTTTTTAAAAGTATAATTTTAAAAAAGTGAAAATTTTTCTTGACAATATGAAAAAACCGTGTGAATCTATAATTGAAAATGAATATGATGATTAACATAGTATCAGTAGCCTGCGGCGGAGCCGTAGGTGCCATTGTCAGATACCTTATTACACTGCTTCCTTTGAAGAGTGCGTTCCCGTTTTCCACGCTTATTGCGAATCTTGTGGGTGCGTTCATAATAGGTTTTTTCAGTTCGGTTCTTCTCAGCAAGAACATATCTCTCTTTCTTAAAACCGGTCTTTGCGGAGGTCTCACAGCCTTCTCCACCTTCAGCATGGAAAATATCATGCTGTTCCAGGAGGGGAAGATTGTAATTGCTTTCCTTTATATCTCCGTTTCTCTCTTCTGCTGCTTCCTTGGTGTGTGCATCGGTATGTGGGTTGGAAAATATGTGGAAGCAACCGGACCTCTCCCCTCCTGACATTCCGGTTTATTGACATATTTTAAAAAATATGCTGAGCATAGTATATCATGAAAACCGAATATGCAGGAATATGCGAAGATATCCTAAAATCTGATTCAAGAAATCCGGTAACCGTGGCAGAGGCCATAATGAAAAAGAACCCTGTCCCTCTCCACGGCCCTTTACATCATTTCCTTGACGGGGCAGCCTTTCTTGCGGCCTGCAGGAACAGCGGCATGGAAACAGACCTGGAACAGGCTCTGGAAAAACTGGCCCTTCAGGCAGAAAAAATCCCGGGAGCCATCTGCGGCAACTGGGGAATCTGCGGTGCTGTCGCCTCGGTGGGGGCCGCCATGTCGGTGCTTCACGGAACAGGACCTCTTTCAGACAACAGCTTCTATAAGGATCATATGGAATATACATCCCGGGTTCTGGCTGCCATGAGCGGCATAGGGGGACCGAGATGCTGCAAGCGCAATGCTTTCCTGGCCCTGGAAACCGCAGCTCTTTTCATGAATGAAAAGTACGGCATACCTCTGGAAACCGCCCCTGTAAAATGTACCTTTTACGGCAGCAACATACAATGTATCAGAAGCCGGTGCCCTTTTTTTTCTTTATAAAATCCAGAAGTCCCCGGCAACCGGCAAGGACCTGATTCCAGGTAGTCTCGAAATCGCCTGTGTAGTAAGGATCTGCAACTTCACCCGGGGTGTCGGTGTAGTCCCGGAGCATGGAAATCTTTTCCTGATAATCGCTTCCGATAATTTTCATGATTTCCCTCATGTTGAAATTATCCATAAGTACTATGTAATCGTAATATTCGTATTCAGCTTTGGAGATCTGATGTGCGGAATGCCCCTTGCAGCTTATACCATGCTCTTTCAGCTTCCGTGCCGCCGGAGGATATACAGGCTGTCCCAGCTCCCAGGCAGATGTGGCTCCCGATGCAATTTCGAAGGAAGCTGCAAGCCCCTCTTTTTCCACAATATCCTTCATGACATATTCGGCCATGGGACTCCTGCATATATTTCCGTAACATACAAACAGAATCTTTGTCATATTTGCTCCGTCTTAATTCCATTTTATGTGATATAATCAGATTGATATGAAAACTTTATTCAAAAACGGAACTGTAGTCAATGTTTTTACCGGAGAACTGATAAAAACCAATGTACTTACTGAAGATGACAGAATCATCGGGGTGGACAGTTATCAGGACAGCGAGGCTGATAATGTGCGGGATATCGAAGGATGCTTTATCTGCCCGGGCTTCATAGACGGACACATACATATCGAAAGCACCATGCTTGTTCCCCATCAGCTGGCAAAGATAGCAGTACCCCACGGTACCACAACCGTTATTGCCGACCCACATGAGATAGCCAATGTATGCGGCATCAACGGAATAGAGTATATGATCGAAGCAAGCCGGAATATACCTCTCAACGTATATTTCATGCTGCCATCCTGCGTACCGGCCACGGATATCGATGAATCGGGTGCTGTACTGGATGCCGGCGAGCTTGAGAAACTTTACGGAAAGGAAAGGGTTCTGGGGCTTGCCGAAATGATGAATTTTCCGGGAGTAATAAACGGAGACAGGAGAGTACTGGACAAGCTTGAAGCGGCCCGACGGAAAAATATGATTATAGACGGACACGCTCCCCTGGTTACGGGAAAATCCCTGGACAGCTATATTTCCCGCGGCATCTATTCGGATCATGAGGTAACCTCCGTACAGGAAGCGGCCGAAAAAATCAGAAAAGGGCAATGGCTGATGATAAGAGAAGGCTCCTCCGCAAAGAACCTGGATTCTCTTCTTGCCTTCTTCAATCCCCCATTCAATCACCGATGCCTGCTGGTAACAGACGACAGAAACCCTGCAGATATCAGAAAAGAAGGACAGATAGACAATATAGTAAGAAAAGCGGCAAGCAAGGGAATCTCTCCCGTAACCGCCATTACCATGGCCACACTGAATGCGGCCACCTGCTTCCGGCTCCACGGCAAAGGGGCCATAGCTCCGGGCTATGATGCAGATTTCCTGATTCTGGACAATCTGGAAAAAGTAAGAATCAGAGAGGTCTGGATAGGGGGAAAAAAGGCATGCGAAAACGGCGGTGCGGTAATTTCCGATCCGCCGGCAATAAGCCCGGAGCCGGAAGCTGCTGTCAGGAACAGCATGAATATCAGGACTCCCGAAGCCAAGGACTTTTTTATAGAAAACAAAGGAAATATCTGCCGGATCATAAATATTATTCCGGGGCAACTTATAACTGACGAGATTATTGCCGAACTTGATTTTTCCTCAGGAAACGGAATAGATATCAGCAATGACATACTGAAGCTGGCCGTGCTGGAACGGCACAAGGGAACCGGTCATATGGGAATTGGCTTTGTAAAAGGGCTGGGGCTGAAGAAAGGGGCCATAGCCTCCAGTGTTTCCCACGATTCCCACAACATAATAACAGCCGGTACCAACGAATCCGACATGGCTGCCGCCTGCAGGAGACTCAAGGAAAACGGCGGCGGGCTGGTGGCTGTGGCTGACGGGGAAACAGTGGCAGAGCTTCCTCTGAATATAGCCGGAATAATGAGCGACCGTTCTCCGGCCGAAGTAATAGAAAAGCACGAGAAGCTGAAGAATGCCGTTCATTCTGTTCTGGGCGCCTCCCGGGAAATAGAACCTTTCATGATGCTCTCCTTCCTGGCGCTCCCTGTAATACCGTCGCTTAAAATGACAACCCGAGGCCTTGTGGATGTTCTGAACCAGAAGCTTTATACCACATGCTTCTGCCCCGAGGATCTGATGGACAATTCGCTTATCTGCTTCAAATAAAAAAAACCGGGCTTTTCGACCCGGCTTTTCATATCCATATATTTTTTACGGAGTTATATATTTGATATGAATTTCAAAATTTGTATCCTTGCTCCACTGTACGGAAATAACCTCGCCTGTGGCTTTGGTCCATTCTGCGTGATAGCCGGAATTGGTCTTGTCAGCTACGAAATCGGAAACGATTTTCTTGGAGTTTCTTCCCAGCTGTTCATCAAATTCTTCTTCAAGATCCCTGCAGTTCTCAAAATTGCTCTTTCCCTTAGGAATATTGATAAAATAGCCTGATGTACCCAATACACCGTACTGACCGTCTTTGAGTTTTACCCTTTCAAAATCTTCTACCCAGACTTTGCTGGCATTATAGAAAGCATTTCTTGCTTCCCTGTAACTTTTAGTCATATCATCGTCATCTGCAAATGCGACAAAAGGACCAAGCACCATAAGGGTTAAAAATACAATCAAGAATTTTTTCATTTACTATGCCCCCTGCCGTTAGTCTAAACTAATCTTTTATTTAAAGATAACTATCCTTTTCAGGAAAGTCAACAAAAATTTAAAAATTTTAATAAAAAAACCCTGTACCGGAGTACAGGGTGATTACTTCTGAAAAACAGATTATTTTATCATTGAGTGATAATCCTGGAGACTCTTTACGCCTCCCTCTCCGCCGAGACCGTTCTTTACGCTTTCGATTCCCTGAACCGCAGCCAGAGCTCCTGCCAGAGTTGTGATATAGGATACCTTGTACTTGAGACATACCTTGCGGATTGTCTTTCTGTCCTCGGCATAATTTCTCTTTGCCCTAGGTGTGTTGATTACCAGGCGCACATCCCTGTTCATGATAAGATCCACCACGTCCGGACGTCCTGCTCCGATCTTGTTCACCACTTCGCACTTAACTCCGTGAGCATTGTAGAAATCGGCTGTTCCCTGGGTTGCAATAATGGTGAAGCCCAGCTTGGAAAGGGTTTTTCCGATAAAGATAACCTGATCCTTCTGAGATTCCCTGTCGCTGAGGGAGATAAGCACCTTCTTGTTTTCCCACGCTGCAGGGGCATGAGGAAGCTTGCTGCCAGCCGCCTCCTGGGCCTTGTAGAATGAGAGAGCATAGCTTTCAGCCATTCCCAGAACCTCTCCTGTGGAACGCATTTCAGGTCCGAGAATAGGGTCTACACCCGGGAATCTTGCCCATGGAAGAACTGCTTCCTTGGAGCCGAAATAAGGAATAACCTTGTCCTTGAGGCCCAGGCTTTCCAGGCTTTCGCCCAGCATGAGGCGAGTTGCAAGTCTGGCCATCTGTGTATCGCACACCTTGGAAACCAGCGGTACGGTACGGCTTGCCCTTGGGTTTGCCTCGATAACGTATACCTTGCCGTCCTCGATTGCATACTGCATATTCATAAGTCCGCATACCTTCAGGCTTTCTGCAATTCTTCTGGTATACTCCTTGATTGTTTCGATATTTTCCCTGCTGATGGAAACAGGAGGAATAACGCAGGCACTGTCTCCGGAATGGATTCCGGCCAGCTCCACGTGTTCCATGACTGACGGAATATATACATGCTTTCCGTCTGCAAGGGCATCCGATTCGCATTCCAGAGCATTTTTCAGGAAGCGGTCGATAAGGAGCGGACGGTCCGGTGTAACACCTACAGCCTTGGCAACATATTCCTTGAGAGTGGCTTCGTCGTAGATAACCTCCATACCGCGGCCGCCGAGAACAAAGCTTGGGCGGATCATGATAGGATAGCCGATTCTGTCTGCAATGGATCTTGCTTCGTCGAAATCAACTGCCATTCCGCTTTCAGGCATAGGAATTTCAAGCTTTTCCATCATATGACGGAAAATATCCCTGTCCTCTGCCGCATCGATGCTGTCGATAGATGTTCCGAGAACGTTTACCCCGTTTTCCTGGAGCTCCCTGGCAATATTGAGAGGTGTCTGTCCGCCGAACTGGACGATTACGCCCATCGGTTTCTCCTTTTCGTAGATCTGGAGAACATCCTCTGTGGTTACAGGCTCGAAATAGAGCTTGT
>JAZNLX010000044.1:0-2827 GCA_045579325.1 Spirochaetia bacterium | reverse complement strand
GGGAATGCGGCTCCACCCTCAGGTTCCTGATTCCCGTGGCAGCAGCACTGTATGACAAGGCCCGGCTGACAGGAGCTCTCTCTCTTGCTGCCAGACCTCTTGCTCCACTCCTGGAAGCTCTGGAGAAGCACGGAAAGAGATTCGGTTCATCATCGCTTCCTCTGGAAACAGAAGGAAAGCTGAGCAGCGGAGAATATCTGCTTCCCGGAAATGTCAGTTCCCAGTTTGTATCGGGGCTCCTTTTTGCCCTGCCGCTTCTGGAAGGGGACAGCAGCATAAGGCTTTCTTCTCCTCTGGAATCTGCCGAGTATGCAGACATGACTCTTCGTGTTCTGTCCCTTTTCGGAATCAGGATAGATAAGGATGGGGACAGAGGCTTCAACATAGCCGGCGGACAGAGATATGTTTCTCCCGGTGAACTGACTGCGGAAGGGGACTGGTCTTCCTGTGCCTTTCTCATGCCGGCCGGAGTTATCTATACCGGACTTGACGAAAATTCGCTTCAGCCTGACAGGGCTGTAAAAAAATACATTGAGCTCCTGAAGCCGGGGACAGAGGCGGGGGATATCCGTATAGATGTTTCTCCGTTTCCCGATCTGGTACCGATTCTGGCTGTCATGGCCTGTTCCGTAAAGGGGAGAGTGTTTCTTGAAAATGCAGGCCGTCTCCGATTCAAGGAAAGCGACAGGCTGAAAAGTGTCTGCTCCATGATATGTTCCCTGGGGGGAATGGCATCTGAACAGGGAGATTCCCTGGTTGTAGAAGGGTGCGGTGTCCTGGCCGGGGGAGAAACAGACGGATTCAATGACCACAGGATTGTAATGGCTGCCGTTGCAGCATCTGCCTTGTGCCGTAACCGGGTAATTATCAGGGGTGCCGAAGCGGTAAATAAATCTTATCCCGGATTTTTCAGGGATTTTGCTTATGTTGGAGGAAAATACAGTGTCATTTAATTTCGGAAGGAATATACATATTTCAGTTTTCGGACAGTCCCATTCCAAGGGTATGGGTGTGGTGATCGATTCTCTTCCGCCCGGAAAGACTCTTGATACTGAAAAAATAGAGGCCTTCATGGCCAGACGCAGACCCGGAACAGCTTTCTCCACTTCCAGAAAGGAAGAGGACCGGGCTGAAATTATTTCAGGTCTGGCAGACGGAAGAACCTGCGGATCTCCTCTCTGTGCCGTTATAGAGAACAGGGACTGCCGTTCTTCGGATTACGAAAAACTCAGGGACATTCCCCGGCCCATGCATGCCGATTATCCTGCTTCTGTAAAATACGGCGGATATAACGATATTGCGGGGGGCGGACATTTTTCAGGGCGTCTTACTGCACCGCTCTGTTTTGCGGGGGCTGTCTGCATGCAGCTTCTGGAGGAAAAGGGAATCCGTATAGGGGCCCATATTTCATCCATAGGGAATATTTCAGACATTAATTTCGATCCTGTAAATACAGATAATGAAACTCTGGACAGGCTCAGGGATTCCGGTTTTCCGGTTCTGGATCCTCAGGCCGGAGAAAAGATGAAGCAGTGCATTTCCGAGGTCAGGGCTGCATCCGATTCCATAGGCGGTATTATCGAATGCTGTATCACAGGGCTTCCTGCAGGTATCGGAGAAAGCGGTTTCGATTCCCTGGAAAGCATTCTTTCCCAGGTTCTTTTTTCAATTCCGGCCGTAAAAGGGGTGGAATTCGGATGCGGTTTTGCAGCTGCAGCCATGAGAGGAAGCGAGCATAACGATCCTTATTACATGGATGAAAAGGGAAATGTAAGAACCGTAAGCAACAATCACGGAGGTATCCTCGGAGGTCTTTCCACCGGTATGCCTGTTGTTTTCAGATCCGCATTCAAGCCTACACCCTCCATAGGGCTTGCCCAGGAAAGCATCAGCCTTTCCGGTAAGTGCAATACCGTGCTTCAGATAGAGGGAAGGCACGATCCCTGCATAGTTGTGCGTGCCGTTCCGTGCGTTGAGGCTGCAGCAGCTGTTGTTATATACGATTTTCTTGCCGGTAACGGAGGGCTTTCATGAAATATGCACTTATAGGGGAGAAGCTCGGTCACAGCTATTCTCCCATGATACATTCCTGGCTGGGGATCGACAACTACAGGCTTATCTCCATGCCGGAGGCCGAACTGGAGCATTTTCTGTCCGGACGGGAATTTTCGGGAATCAACGTGACTATCCCTTACAAGAAGGCTGTAATGCCTTTCCTTGATCAGATTTCTCCCGAAGCCGAAAGGATAGGGAGCGTGAATACCGTAGTCAACCGAGGGGGAAAGCTCATCGGATTCAATACCGATTATTTCGGGTTTCTCTATACTGCCGACAGATCAGGCATTGATTTCAGAGACCGTAATGTGCTTGTTCTGGGAAACGGCGGTGCCTGTGCGGCGGTAAAGACAGCCTGCGGGGACAGAGGAGCAGCTTCCGTAAAGGTGGTTTCCAGGAGCGGCGAGTTAAATTATTCCAATGTATATGAGCTTGCGGATACCCACATAATAGTAAACACCACACCTGTGGGAATGTATCCCGACAACGGAAAAAGGATTATAGATCCAGGCAGGTTCCCCCGGTGCGAAGGAATTATCGATCTCATTTACAACCCGCTTTGTACCGGGCTTCTTTCAGACGGAAGAAAGCTGGGAATAAAGTGTGCCGGCGGATTTCCCATGCTTGTGGCTCAGGCCAAGTATGCATCCGACATTTTTCAGGGCATTGAAAGGGATGACTGCATCATAGAAGATGTGCTGAAAAAAGGGCTTGCTTCGGTTTCCAATCTGGTTCTGATAGGGATGCCGGGCTGCGGAAAAAGTACCGTAGG
>JAZNLX010000043.1:0-4713 GCA_045579325.1 Spirochaetia bacterium | reverse complement strand
GATGTAATGGTGGCAGGAAAGGTGGCGGTTGTCTGCGGTTATGGAGATGTGGGAAAAGGAGTTGCCCAGTCGCTGAGAGGAATGGGGTCCAGGGTTATAGTTACCGAGGCTGATCCTATCTGTGCGCTTCAGGCTGCAATGGAAGGGTACGAGGTAAAGACTGTGGAAGATACACTGGGATGGGCCGACATCTATGTTACAGCCACCGGAAACCGTGATGTTATTACAGCCGAGCATATGGCAGGCATGAAGGATCAGGCCATTGTATGCAATATCGGACACTTCGATATGGAGATCCAGGTGGGTCGCCTGAACGAGATTGAGGGAATAAAGAAAGTAAATATCAAGCCGCAGTACGACATGTATGTTTTCCCTGACGGCAAATCAATCTATATCCTTGCAGAGGGAAGACTTGTGAATCTGGGCTGTGCTACCGGCCACCCATCCTTCGTAATGTCCAATTCCTTCACAAACCAGGCGCTTGCACAGATTGAGCTCTGGGAAAAACAGGATGAGCTTGAGAAAAAAGTTTACTGCCTTCCTAAAAAGCTGGATGAGGAAGTGGCAAGACTCCATCTTTCCAAAATCGGAGTTAAGCTGACAAAGCTTACACAGGCACAGGCAGATTATATAGGAGTTCCTGTGGATGGTCCGTTCAAGCCGGAGCACTACAGATACTGAGGAAACAAAATGAAGAATTATCTTTTTACATCGGAATCGGTGGGCGAAGGGCATCCCGACAAGCTTTGTGACCAGATCTCAGACGGAGTTCTGGATGCGTGTCTCAGGGAAGATCCCGAATCAAGGGTGGCCTGCGAATGTTTTGCAACCACAGGGATGGTGCTCATCGGAGGGGAAATAACCACCGAAACATATGTGGATATCCAGCAGATTGCCCGCGAAGTGGCAAGGGATATCGGATATACAAAGGCAGATTACGGCCTGGACTGCGATTCCATGGCAGTTCTCAATGTGATTCATAACCAGTCGCCGGACATTTCCCAGGGAGTTTCCGGAACAGGTCTCTACAAAGGGGAGCAGGGAGCCGGGGACCAGGGGCTCATGTTCGGATTTGCCTGCAATGAGACCAAGGAGCTTATGCCGGCTCCTATCATGCTGGCTCACAAGATTCTTATCAGGGCAGCAGCGCTGAGAAAGAGCAAGGCTCTTCCATGGCTCAGACCCGATGCCAAAAGCCAGGTAACCATAGAATATGAGGATTATATTCCGAAGAGAATTGATACCGTGGTTGTTTCCCACCAGCACGATGAGGATATCAGCTACGATGAAATCAAGGATACCGTTATATCGGAGATTATCAATCCGGTGCTGGCAGAGGCTGATTTCGGAACCGAAGACATCAAGTATTTCATCAATCCTACAGGGCGTTTTGTTATCGGCGGACCTCATGGGGATACCGGTCTTACAGGGCGTAAGATCATAGTTGATACCTACGGCGGTATGGGACGTCATGGCGGCGGCGCATTCTCCGGAAAGGACCCAAGCAAGGTAGACAGGTCTGCAGCCTACATGGCCAGATACATAGCCAAGAATATCGTGGCTTCAGGCGTATGTACAAGATGCGAGGTACAGCTGGCTTATGCCATCGGAGTACCGTTTCCGGTTTCGGTAATGGTAAACACCTTCGGAACTGCACAGGTTGAGGAAAAGGGCATCGAAAAGGCTGTAAGGAAGCTCTTTGATCTTTCACCGGCAGGAATTGTCCGGACTCTGGATCTCAAGAAGCCGATTTACCAGAAGACATCAGCCTACGGTCATTTCGGCCGGGATATATTCTCCTGGGAACAGACCGATATGGCGGAAGCAATAAAAAAGGAGCTCTGAGAGCTCCTTTTTTTATATTATATATATCAAATAATTATTGATTTATAAAAACAAATAAAGTAAAATGTTCTATAATTGAACAACTCAATCTGTTGTGCGGAGAAACAGCCTGTTCCGGCGGCGTTTCCGAGCCTTCGGTCCATGATCTCAGGAATGACAACGGGCGAGGTATGCCCTTTTATGATCATTACATCCGAAAAAGAAGCATCAATTTTAGAATACATCTATAACGATAACTCAATAAAACAGCGGGATATAGCTGAAAAGGCAGGTATTTCCCTGGGGATGGCCAATGCAGTGCTGAAACGCCTGGTGGAAAAGGGGCTTCTTACGGTGAAACGGGTAAACAGCCGAAATATCAGGTATGCGGTTTCCCCGGCCGGGGTAGAGGAAATCCTTAAAAGAAGCTACTGTTGCTTCAGGCAGACAGTGGCAGACATTTCCTTTTACCGCCGCGAAATAGAGAATCTGATTGATCAAGTTGCAGTCAGTGGTTTCCGGAAGGTGGTTCTTGCGGGAAGCAGCAATCTGGATTTTCTGGTGGAGTATGCATGTATAAAAAGAAATATTGAGTTCTGCCAGGTAAAGGGTTATAAAAGGGCTGAAAAAGCCGATACATATATTATTATCAGTGAACAAAATGATGACGATACCGTACCCGGAAACTGCCGGCTCTGCGATATCATTATAAAGGGAAATATCAAATGAAAGGAATTATTCTCGCCGGGGGAGCCGGAAGCAGGCTCTATCCGATTACTCATGCGGTTTCAAAGCAGCTGCTGCCGGTTTATGACAAGCCGATGATTTTTTATCCGCTTTCCATGCTTATGCTTGCAGGAATACGGGAGGTCCTGATCATATCCACACCGGATGACCTGCCTCATTTCGAGAAGCTGCTGGGATCGGGTACTGATATAGGAATGAAGTTTGAATACAAGGTTCAGGAGAAGCCGAGAGGGCTTGCCGATGCCTTTATCATAGGGCAGGAGTTTATAGGCAATGATTCTGTTGCCCTGGTTCTGGGAGACAATATTTTTTACGGTCAGGGCTTGTCAAAGCTGCTGAAGAAAAGTGTAGAAAAGGTTGAAGAGCTGGGAAAGGCCGTTATTTTCGGATATTATGTAAAGGATCCTACAGCCTATGGTGTGGTGGAATTTGATGATGAAGGAAATGCGGTTTCCATTGAGGAAAAGCCCGCAGTGCCGAAATCCCGCTATGCGGTTCCGGGGCTTTATTTCTATCCTAACGATGTTATTCAGAAGGCATTGAACACCAAGCCGTCAGCCAGGGGCGAAATAGAAATCACCTCCATCAACAACGATTACATGAACGAGGAAAGGCTTAAGGTTTTTATTATAGGTCGCGGTGCCGCATGGCTGGATACCGGAACCTATGACGGACTTCTCGATGCATCCAACTACGTGGCGGCAATACAGAAAAGACAGGGGCTTTATGTTTCCTGTATCGAAGAAATTGCATACAGAAAAGGTTGGGTTACAAAGGAACAGCTTCTGGTTCTTGCTGACGGATACAAGACAGAGTACGGAGCATATCTCAGATATATTGCAGAGACAGTAAAATGAAATTCAGAAATATACTTATCACCGGCGGGGCCGGATTTATAGGCAGTAACCTTATCCGATATATCTTTGAAAAAACAGATTTCGACGGAAAGGTGGTGAATCTGGATAAGCTTACCTATGCGGGAAATCCCCTTAACATAGCCGACATTGAGGCAAGGGAAGGGGGAAAACGCTATTTCTTCGAGCATGCCGATATCTGTGATACAGAAAACAATATCCGCATAATGAAGGAGCATGAAATCGATGCTGTCATTCATCTTGCGGCAGAAAGCCATGTGGACAGAAGTATTCTGGGACCCGGAGAGTTTATCAGGACAAACATAAACGGTACCTTTGCCCTTCTTGAGGCATGTCGCTCCGTATGGGGAGAGAGAAAGGATGTGAGGTTTCACCATGTAAGCACCGATGAGGTTTTCGGTTCCCTGGGGAAAGAGGGGTATTTTACAGAGGAGACCCCTTACGATCCGAGAAGCCCCTACAGCTCCTCTAAAGCATCAAGCGACCACCTGGTAAGGGCCTATTTCCATACCTACGGACTTCCGATTACTCTGACCAACTGCTCAAACAACTACGGTTCCTATCAGTTTCCGGAAAAGCTGATTCCGGTAATGATAAGCAACATGCAGGAAAGGAAGCCTCTGCCGGTTTACGGAGACGGAAAGAATATCAGGGACTGGCTCTATGTGGAGGATCATAACAGTGCGGTCTGGGCTGTGCTGGAAAAGGGTGTTGTGGGGGAAAGTTACAATATCGGCGGCGAAAACGAATGGGAAAACATCAGGCTGGTTCATGCCCTCTGCGAGATTTTTGCCGAGGAGACAGGAGCCGATGCAGATGAGATAAAAGGGCTGATTACCTTTGTAAAGGACAGACCGGGACACGACAGGCGTTATGCTATCGACTGCAGCAAGCTGAAGCGTGAGCTGGGCTGGAAACAGTCCGTAGATTTTGCTCAGGGGCTGAGAAAAACAGTAAGATGGTATCTTGATAATGCGGAATGGAGCCTCTCAATCCGTTCCGGGGAATACCTTAAATGGATTGAGAAAAACTACGGAGACAGGAAATGATTCCCTTTAATATACCTCCTCATGTAGGAACAGAAGAAAAATATTTATCACAAGCAATTTCCAACCGTAAGATCTCCGGTGACGGTGAGTTTACAAAGAAATGTCAGAAATGGATGGAAGAAAGATTTTCGGCCCGGAAGGTACTTCTGACAACTTCGGGGACATCTGCCTTGGAAATGGCGGCTGTTCTCTGCGATGTACAGCCCGGAGATGAGGTC
>JAZNLX010000042.1:0-3224 GCA_045579325.1 Spirochaetia bacterium | reverse complement strand
GGAACCGAAGAATTCCTTGACTGCAGCTCCGATAGGCTTGATGGAAATAAGATCCTGAGGCCTGATTGTATCAGTATCCTTGAGGGACATTCTTTCCTTTGCAATTCTTTCCATTCTTGAGAATGCAATCTTGAGTGAGTTTGCAAGAAGCTCACCAACGGATCTGACACGTCTGTTTCCGAGATGGTCGATATCGTCAAATTTTTCCTTACCGATAAAGATATTGATAAGGAATTTCATTGTTTCGATGATGTCTGTCTTTGTAAGTACGGATTCACCGGAATCATCCGGCTTGCCGTCATCGGATTCGCCGCTCTTGTACTTCATGTTAAGCTTGTAACGACCGACTTTTCCGAGATCGTATCTTCTTGTGGAGAAGAACATGGCATTGAGATCCTTGGCTGCACCTTCGGCAGTCATAGGTTCGCCCGGCATGAGTACGGAATATACGATATTGAGTGCATCTTCTTTTGAAGGCTCATCTCTTCCGGAATCTTCCTTAACGTATTTTACATCTTCAAATTCAAAGCATTTGAGAATCATCTGTGATTCAAGGGAATCTTCATGTTCAAAGTCAATGATTTCAATCTCATTGATTCCGAGCTGCTTAAGCTCATCGATATCATGAAGCCTTACCTTATCTCCGGCACGGAAAAGTTTTTTCTTTTCGCCGTTCTCTTCTGCTTCCTTTGCATATATGGCTTTGGCAAGGACTTTGCCTTCCAAATGTTCGTTTTTAGCTGATTTTGTATAAAGTTTTGCTTTTTCTGTCTTGTAGAAAAGCTTTATGATTTCTTCCCTGGTTTCAAAACCAAGTGCTCTGAGGAAAATTGTTCCGAGGATTCTCTTTTTCCTGTCGATTCTTGCATAGATAAGCTCTTTTTTCTTTTCGATTTCGAATTCGAGCCAAGAACCCCTGTAAGGAATGATTCTTGAAGTGTAAACTCCCTTTTCGTCGGAAAAAACAACACCCGGTGCTCTGTGAATCTGGCTTACGACAACTCTTTCTGCACCGTTGATTATAAAAGTTCCTCTATCTGTCATCAGCGGGATATCGCCGATGTAAATAACTTTCTCTTGTAAAACACCGTCTTCAATACCGCCCTGTTTTTCAAGGCTGATTCTGGCTTTCAGAGGGATCGAATAAGTTGCACCTTTCTGCTTGCATTCAAATTCGTCAAGCTTGATACTTTTTTCATCGAGAATATATTCCTTGTAGTGCAGAGTCATTCCGCCGTCCTGACTCTCGATAGGGAAAACACTCCGGAATACATCTTCCAGACCCTTGTTTTCAAGCGGCTCTCCCTTTCTTATCTTATCAAGCTGTAAAAAGTTTTCGTAGGAGGACAACTGGATATCGATAAGATTCGGTACTTCCATAACCTCATGATAATCGCGTCCTACATACTGGCGCTTAATAGCTTTTTTTCTATCAAGCATTCGTCATACCTCCCTCGACAAAACGTTAATTTTATAACGCTCTTATGAATAAACATAGGGCTGTACTAAAAATTAGTCCAACCCTTAAAAATGAAAAAAAATTAAATGTTTGCTAAAGTCAGAAGTTGATTATTTAATTTCAACCTGTGCACCAGCTGCTTCAAGTTTTGCCTTAAGAGCATCAGCATCTTCTTTTGAAGCGCCTTCCTTGATTGCTTTTGGAGCAGATTCAACAAGTTCTTTTGCTTCCTTAAGACCGAGACCTGTGATCTCTCTTACAACCTTGATAGCTGCAATCTTCTTGTCTGCTGGAACTGCTGCAAGAACAACGTCAAATTCTGTCTTTTCTTCTTCTGCAGGTGCTGCTGCTGCACCGCCGGCAACTGCTACTGCAACAGGTGCTGCTGCGGATACACCGAATTTTTCTTCCATTGCTTTTACGAGATCAGAGATCTCCATAACTGTCATATTTGCGATTGATTCAAGAATTTCATCTTTTGTAGCCATATTAACTTCTCCTTAATAAAAATTTTTTGTAACAGCTGTAGCATGACTAATAAGACTAAAGCTGTGTTAATATAAAATACCGTATATACGGTTATTTTCCCTCTTTCTGGTCTGCAATAGCCTGAAGTGTTCCTGCAAGTTTCTGAACAGGAGCCTTCATTACACCCATCAACATAGCAATAAGCTGTGATCTTGAAGGGAGCTTTGAGAATGCTTCGATTTCTGCTTCATTGAAGAGCATACCGTCACAGAATCCACCCTTGATTGCAATAGGCATACCGCCGGCCTTGAAATCGAAAAGTGCTTTTGCAACTGCGTTTGATTCTTCAGGAACTACTGCAACTGCTGTTGGTCCCTTAAGGAAATCGTCAACCTGTGTAAATCCAAGGTCTCTCATTGCGATTTTTGCAAATCTGTTCTTTACTACCTTGAATTCAGCATCGCTTTCGCGGAGCTTCTTTCTGATTTCTGTAATCTGAGCTACTGTGAGTCCTCTGTAGTCAGCAAAAATAAAGTTTGAAACACCTTCAAATTTAGCTCTGATGTCTGCAACTGCTTCTTTCTTGCTTTCCTGTACTTTTACTACATATTCAGCCATTTACTCACCCCTTTTTTACCTTGATACCAGGTCCCATTGTTGAAGAGATGGCCAGGGAAAGAACGAAATCTCCCTTTGCATCGGCAGGTCTCTTTCTTTCAACTTCAGAAACAACAAGCTGAATGTTTTCAGCAATCTTGTCTGCATCCATTGAAACCTTACCAACAGAAACGCTTACGATACCTGTCTTGTCAGATCTGTATTCTGTACGACCTTTCTTGAGCTCTGCAATAGCTTCCTTAACGTCGAAAGTTACTGTATGAGTCTTAGGGTTTGGCATAAGTCCTCTTCTACCGAGAACAGGTCCGAGCTTTCCGACATCCTTCATCATGTCAGGTGTTGCAACTGCAACGTCAAAGTCGAGCCATCCGCCTCTGATCTTTTCTACGAGATCTGAATCTCCTACATATGCTGCTCCGGCTGCCTTGGCTTCTTCAGCCTTGTCACCCTTTGCGAAAACAAGGATCTTCTTCTCACCCTTGAACTGGTTAGGAAGAACGAGTGTATCTCTTACACTCTGGCCTTTCTTGAGATTGAGTCTGATTGAAAGGTCGACTGTTTCATCGAATTTTGCGAATGCAATTTCCTTTGCAAGCTTTACTCCGTCTGCGAAAGCATAAACATCCTGTTTGTTGTATTTTTTTACAGCTTCCTGGAATTTCTTACCTTTTTTCATGCT
>JAZNLX010000041.1:0-3345 GCA_045579325.1 Spirochaetia bacterium | reverse complement strand
CAGGCAACTGTTTCCTTTAGGAAATCTCCGTCGTAGATATAGATGTTCTTTCCGGAAACAATACCCTTTTCCGAAAAGGTTTCCTCCAGCAGCCTGATTCCGTCATATACCGATTCCGTAACCGAATCTCCCTCTGTTACGGTTTCCTTAAGCAGAATACCGCCGCTGCCGTATTGGGTTTCCCTTATGCTTACCTCGTTTCCTTTTCTGTCACAGAGGGTCCTGATTACCGATGTTCCGGATCTTTCCACCCTTACGTGCCAGTCAAATTCGTCCGTCCTGTACCGGGTTATCTTCTCAAAAAGCATTCCGGCCCGGTTGGAGGCAAAATATTCCTCCCCACACAGCGAGACGGCAAGCAGAAGAAAAAAGATAAGACTAATCTGTTTCAAGCAGTGTTTCCAGATATTTCTTCTTGTCGAAGCGGGCAAAATCGCCGTATTTCTCTCCGGTTCCAACAAATGCAACCGGGATTCCCAGCTTGCCGGAAATGGAGATAAGGCTTCCCCCCTTGGCTGCGGAATCGTATTTTGCCAGAACTATTCCGTCTATTTTCATGGCTTCGTTGAAAATCTCCACCTGACTTACGCCGTTCTGCCCTGTTGTGGCATCGATAACTATGAATTTCTTGTAGTTTTCAGGGGGAATCTTGCTGTTGATGATCTTGTCGATCTTCTGAAGCTCCTTGATGAGGTTGGTCTTGTTGTGCATTCTTCCGGCTGTATCTGCCAGTATCACATCCTCTCCCCTGGATTTTACGCTGTCGATGGCATCGTAGATTACGGCACCCGGATCGGAGCCGTGCTGCTGGCTTACCACCCTGATTCCCAGCCTTTCGCCGTGAATTCCGATCTGCTCTATGGCGGCGGCACGGAATGTGTCACCGGCGGCAAAGACCACCTTCTTTCCCATGCTGTTCTTGATATAGTTTCCCAGCTTGGCGATGGATGTGGTTTTTCCCACTCCGTTTACTCCCAGGAAAAGGTAGAGGTTGATTCCTTCGTTCAGGGCAAAATCGTATTCCACGATCCTCCTGTCCAGAATCTTCTTAAGTGCCTCCTTAAGTGTTTCAAAATCAGATATCTTTTCTTTTCTGGCCACTTCCCGCAGTTCATCCACAATGGCTACCGCCATGGAAGCTCCCACGTCCCCTTCTATGAGTGCATCCTCCATGTCCTCAAAGGCACTTTCGTCAATCTTTGTAGCCTTGAAAAGCTTCTTGAATAAGTTTCCCAATGATTTCATTTTCAACTCCTGTCATCGTTATAGGCTTCCCCTGCCCTTATGTAATCCCTCAGATAAAACATTGAATTTATGAAAAGGGTTACGGAAAGGAACAGTGAACCGTAATATATGTTTCTGCTGTAATTCCTCGTCCTGCTGTTTTTCCTGTGTTCATGGCTGCTTCCCGATACGGCGCTTCTCTTTTCCAGATCGTCGTAGGACTGATATGCGGCATAGGAAAAGAATGCCACAGGCACGGAAAGGACAAAATAGGAAAAATTCCTGTAAAAGGCATTCCGTTTCTCCAGCAGATATTCATCCCTGTCGAAAAGCTCCTTCTGCAGAAAGAACTCCAGCTTATTTTCCTCCGTATCCTCCAGGAAAAGCCTTGAATCCCCGAATCCCTCTCCGGTAACCAGCACCTCCCCGGCATCAGCCTCCAGTATCAGCGGTGTCTTTCCCTGCCATACCGAACCGAGATACACATCTGCACCCGGCGGTTCGGATGTCACGGTCACCTGCCGCCCTGCCACCTTGTTAACAGCCATGTCCAGCACCGCAGTCTCCCCGTTGCCCAGGTTCACCCTTTCCAGGGCGGTGTCGGTTCCGGCACCCGAAACCGTAACTGTATGTTCTCCCGGATCCACTATGATTCCGGCAGTGCTTCCGGTGGCCATATATTCGCCGTCCACGTAGATATCGGCATCCTCACTGTTGAGCTTCAGGCTTATGCGGGCCCACTCCTTTCCCAGAATATGGGAGGTGAAGCTGTCCAGCTCCCGCTCCAGGTTGCCGAAAACCGTATCGGCATCTCCCGAAATGCGGACACTGCAGATATTCCGTTTTTCAGGCCGGCTGTAAAGGCTGATTTCCGCTGCCACAACCCGGTCCACCACTCCGGCGGTTCCCCAGATTATGTAATCCAGCTTGTCGTTGACGGCCCTGGTATAAAGCTCAGCCGGGCTCTTCAGGGCTGTATTCTTTGTATCCCCGTTTACGAGGACTATTTCCTTTTCCTTCTCCACAAAAATCTTTTCAAGCCTGTAGTTTTCCCCTTTCTTCAGCTTCTTCCTGCTTTTCCTGATACTGCTCAGGATGGCATCTTTCCCGGAGCTGTCGGATGAAAACATCAGGGCATCAAGCTTTTTGTAGTTGGCTGCCAGTTCTTTCCTGCACTTCAGTACATACTCTTCCTTGATGTGGTTTCTCAGTATGTCGGTTTCCCGCTCATTCATGACATGGGTCCCGAAAGCTGAAAAATGGCGTACCATGTTTTCTCCCAGGGCATCGCAGATATAGCTGCTTTCCGCCGAACGGGCATCGGGACAGATCAGGTCTGCCACCAGAATGCGCCACTCTCCGGACTTGTCCCTGAGCACATCCTCCTGGGCAGAAGCCCACAGAGGGAGAAGAAGAAACAGGAAAGCAAGGCAGCGTTTAGCCATTTTCCCTGTTCTGCCACATGAACTTGAGGTATTCCTCAATGAAGTAATCTATGTTACCGTCCATGACGCTCTGGATGTTTCCGATTTCAGCCTTGGTCCTGTGATCCTTGACCATGGTGTACGGCTGGAAAACGTAGGAACGGATCTGGCTTCCGAAGTTGATGTCCTTCTTTTCCTGAGAGTTCTTTTCGTTTTCCTCATCCTGCTTGGCCTTGTAATATTCGTAGAGCCTGGAACGGAGCACCTTCATGGCCATGGCCCTGTTCTTTATCTGGCTTCTTTCGTTCTGGCACTGAACCACGATTCCTGTCTCGAAATGAGTGATGCGGACAGCGGAATCGGTCTTGTTTACGTGCTGACCTCCGGCACCGGAAGCACGGTAGGTATCGATTCTGATATCCTCCGGTCTGATGTCGATATCGATGTTGTCATCCACTACAGGTGAAACGTAGATCGAAGAGAACGATGTGTGACGGCGTGCGTTGGAGTCGAACGGGGAAATACGTACCAGACGGTGGATTCCCGATTCGCACTTGAGAAATCCGTGGGCATATTCGCCGTTTACCTGCATGGTTACCGACTTGATTCCCCCTTCAGCTTCCTGAAGGTCCGCAATCTCTGTCTTGAATCCCTTTCTTTCGGCCCATCTCAGGTACATCCTGTAGAGCATGCTTGC
>JAZNLX010000040.1:0-5178 GCA_045579325.1 Spirochaetia bacterium | reverse complement strand
TTTTATCAAGAAACTCTCAACTCAGCTGCAGCTTCTTGGCTTCAATCCCCTTGCCCTTTCCCTGGACGACTACTATGTTCCCCGTCTTCAGACCCCTAAGAACGAAAAGGGAGAATATGACTACGAATGCCTGGAAGCCATAGATATAGATGTGCTTAACAAGGATCTCCTGGCTTTCTTTGAAGGAAAGGAGGTGGAGCTTCCGTACTATAACTTCAAGACAGGCCTCAGGGAATACCACGGCAACACAATCAAGGACAGCGAGAATGCAATTCTTCTTATCGAGGGAATCCACGGTCTCAACGACAGGCTCACATACCAGATTCCTGCGGAAGCCAAGTTCAAGATTTATATATCTGCCCTTACCCAGATGAATCTGGATGACCATAACAGAATTCATACTACAGACAACCGTCTTCTCAGAAGAATGATCCGCGATTTCAAGTACCGGGGACGCAGCGCCGCAGAGACCATAAAGCATTGGCGTGCAGTCCGGGAAGGGGAGGAAAAGTACATATTCCCGTTCCAGAACAATGCCGACTTTGCCTTCAACTCCGCTCTCGATTACGAGCTTGCGGTTCTCAAGATATTTGCAAGTCCGCTGCTCAAGTCCATCAAGCCTCATCAGAGAGAATACGGCGAGGCCAGAAGACTTCAGAACCTGCTTAAGAATTTCATGAACATACAGCCGCTCTATGTTTCCTCCAGCTCCCTGCTGAGGGAATTTATCGGAGACAGCATCTACAAATACTGAGGAGAGGATATGGAAGAGAAAATTGAAAAGCTCCTGAGCGAACTTAAAAGAAGGAGAATGGATGCAGAGTTTTTTCAGACCAAGGAAGAACTTCTGGCTTATATCAAAAAGCTTGTTCCGGAAGGGGCAACCGTAACCTGGGGCGGTTCTATGACCCTCAGCCAGGCCGGTGTTACCGATATGCTTAAAAACGGCCCTTACAAGGTTCTTGACCGGGCAGACTGTAAGAATCACGAAGAGGCCCACGAGCTTATGCACAAGGCTTTTTTCAGCGATTACTATTTCATGAGTACCAATGCCATGACAGAAGACGGCAAGCTGGTTAATATCGACGGAAACGGAAACCGTGTGGCTGCCCTTATCTACGGCCCTGCCAACGTGGTGGTAGTTACAGGTATCAACAAGCTGGTGAAGGATGAAGCCGAGGCCATGGACAGAGTCAAGAATCTGGCTGCTCCGGTAAATGCCAAGAGGCTCAACATGCCTACCCCTTGTGTAAAGACCGGAAGATGCGGACACTGTGCCGGAGACGGAACAATATGCTGCCATACAGTCATTACCAGACTCTCAAGACATCCGGGCAGGATAAAAGTGCTCATTGTAAACGAAACACTTGGTTTTTAAAAAGAACCGTGTTATAGTTTAAATATGGAATATTAAAAACGGAGGAATCAAATGAAAATAGAAAAAAACAAGGTTGTAACCTTTGACTACATTCTCAAGGACGGAGAAGGAAACATTCTTGAAGATACAGAAGGTCAGGGAGCAAGCTATCTCCATGGCTACGAAAATCTTCTTGCTGCAGTGGAAGCTGCTCTCGAAGGAAAGGGTCCCGGAGACAAGGTGCAGGTTGTAGTGGCTCCTGAGGAAGGATTCGGAGAATATGACGAAACTCTGGTAGTTAAGTTCCCTATCGAGGAATTCGGCGACGAAAAGCCTGAAGTGGGACAGCAGATTATCATGCCTAACGATGAAGACGAAGATATTATTTTCGAAATCGTGGAAATCAAGGACGGAGAAGTAACTCTGGACGGAAACCACCCTTATGCAGATCTTACACTTGATTTTGATATCACAGTTGTGGATGTAAGAGATGCCACACCTGAAGAAATCGAAGCAGGCGACATCGAATGCTGCTGTGACTGCGGCTGCGAAGATGACTGTGACTGCGATTGCGACTGTCACGAAGACTGCGGAGATGACAAAGGTTGCTGCTGCGATAAATAATTGCCTGTTTTAAGGCAAAAAAAATCCCCCTGCTGACAGCAAGGGGGGATTTTTTTTAATATTATAGGGGAAATATAAAAAAAAGTTTACATTGATAACATAAATAGGTTGCTGAAAAGTTTCAATAAGGCTGTTGTTTTATGTAATTATTGTTTGTTTTGTTTTATTTTTTTATGAATTTCCTCTGCGTATTCCAGCACCCGGTTGCTGTATCGGGCAACCTTTACCAGCTCGGTCCGGTATTCCAGGTATTCCTCTTCGCTGACTGCAGAATCAAGCAGAAGCCAGTTCAGGATCATTATGGTATTGAAATACCTCAGCCCCCTTTTTTCCGCCTCCAGAAGTATTTTCCTGTCTTCCGAGATGACAGGCAGATTCAGTTCCTCTCCCAGAAGCACCACCGATTCGTCGTTTGTGGAAAAAGGCTTTTCCGGAAGCATCAGTGTAAGCGGCAGTCCGGGCCAGCCTGTTTCCCCGGCTACCGGCGGGGTGCAGTAAAGCTTTATACGGGCGGCGGTTTTACCCAGAAGCCCGCATTTCAGCATGTATATGATGCTGGATGCATCAATCACCGCTTCCTTCAGAACCGGGAACATATCTCTTCTATCTGTTTCTTTACGGCCGGATCTGCGCCGAAATCGGGTGCGGCCGCAATTATTGTATCTTCAACCAACAGGTTTGCGCTGTCCAGAAGCTTCTTTACCTGAGCCGCCATGGAGCTGTAGTATTCCCTGTCTTCTGCTCCCTGGGAAAGAACCAGGATGCATCTTTTCGGTGCAAGGCGCGGCTTTCTGTCCTTATCTTTAAGTGAATAGAGCCTGTCCAGGAACATTTTCAGCTGCGCGGAAACATATCCCATGTATACCGGAGAACCTACGATAACCATATCTGCTTCCCTGATATCTTCCAGCAGCTTGGACATATCGTCATCAATTGCACAGCGGTCTCCCTCTGTACGGCAGTAACGGCAGGCCTGACAACCGTGGAGCTCCCATCTGTTCAGTACCACCACCTTCCCGAAATGCCCTTTGTGGGCCCCTTTTTCAAGAATATCCAAAATTACCGAGTTGGTTACCCCTTCCATTCTGGGGCTTCCGGAAACTGCAACAATTCTCATTTTCAAACCTTCTGTACATCAAAATAATTTTTTTTTATTATACTATGTACTAATTTTAAAAAAAAGACTATACTACATCTGATATATTATAAGGAGTCTAACTATGCCTTGCGGAAGAAAACGGAAAAGACATAAAATTGCAACTCATAAAAGAAAGAAAAAACTGAGAAAGAACAGACATAAGAAATAAGTTTGTTCAATGATCCCCGGGAGTTGATTCCCGGGTGATTTTTTTTTATCTTTTATGTATGGAAGATGAAAAAGAAAGAAATATAGTCCCGCCCGATATGGATTACCGTTACTTTGAAGATTACGGTAGTTATAAATTTAAGTATAAATCAAAAAAATTTGAAATAAACAATGCATGGTTTCTTGCCGAAGCCTCTCTTCTTGCGTACTGCCATCCGCAATTTGTACGGCTGGTGTTTGCAGAAGCGGGAATAAGGAATTTCAGGGCCTTTATCGGCAAAAACATTGCTTATGCCTTTGTCCTGGATAACGGCAAGTTTGCCACTGTGGTGTTCAGGGGAACGGAGCTCAAGGGAAAGAATTTTTTCCTGGGGGCCATGGCAGATCTTTCTTTTAACTTCGAGCCTGAAGGGGCCGGGATGGTACATTCCGGTTTCAGGAATGCCCTTGATGAGATATGGGAAGGGGAAAACGGGCTTCTGGCTTATCTGGAGGTGCTCAGGCAGCTGAATCCCGGTATGAAATTCTGGTTTACGGGGCACAGTCTGGGGGGCGCTATGGCTACCATTGCCGCTTCAAGGGTGGATTTCTGTCAGGGGCTCTATACTTTCGGATCTCCCCGTGTGGGAGAAAGCAGGTTCAAGGCTTCGGTTACCTGTCCTGCATACCGTGTGGTGAACAAGAGCGATCCCATTACCATGATGCCGCCGAAAAAACTGGGTTTTCTGGGATTCGAGGAGGTTTATACCCATGTGGGTGAGCTTAAATACATAAGCCGTTCCAACATGCTGCTGGACGATTTTGACAGGAAAATAGAGGTTCCTTCCGTCATGAAAGAGAGCTTCAATCAGGTCATGAGGGTTTTCAGGGAGAGTGTGAATGTGGATATAAGGGACCACGCCCCTGTATTTTATGCCGAACATTTGAAACAACTGAGAGCAGTTTTACATTGACAAAAGTGTTGTTTAATGTAGAATATAGATAATCTTTAGGAGGAGATAAGTATGGCTTATACAATTTCTGATGCATGTCTCAACTGTGGTGCTTGCGAAGGCGAATGTCCACAGGAAGCAATCAGCGAAAAGGACGGAACAAGAGTAATTGATGCTGACAAGTGTGTATCTTGCGGTGCATGTCTCGATTCATGTCCGGCTGAAGCAATCATCGCTGACTGATCATAATAATTTATGATTGTCCCTTAAAAGGGAAAAGCCTCCGTTTTTCGGAGGCTTTTTTGTTTTATACGCAAAAAAAAGGTCGGGTCCTAAGACCCGACCTTTATTAAAAAGCTACTATGTTTTTATTTTTCGGTTTTTTTCCATTCAGCCTGGAAAACATAGTCTTCCTGCAGATCTGAACCATCATGTCCTCTTGCTCCGAATACCCACTCATAGTCTACATTTTCCACTACTTCTTTTGTAAAACGGCTGTTGTTGAGGAGTTTACCTGTCTTGTCAGCAACTTTTTCTCCCTGGAATGAAATTCCGTCGAAAGCATAAGTATAATCAGCATCTTCCCAGTCGGCAGGCAGTGGTGAATAAGTTCCTGTAAGAGTACCCATGGAAACTTCAAATTTACAGCCAGATCCTCCGTTGCCGGCTACAACAAACTTCTGATCCTTGATCCAATAATCATCGTCATTACCGCTCTGATCACAACCCATAAAGAAAAATGCCGAAACTACAATAAGCAGTAACGGTAAAGCATACCATTTTTTCATAAATTCTCCTTTTAAAATGATAATAGTTTATCTTTTAGGTATGATACTATCATATATTTTATTATGATGCAAGATTATTTTTAAATTTAAACTGATATCATATATTTCATGTATGAACAAAAATATTCCGGTTAGAAGCATAATTGCAAAAAACGTACGTAAATACCGTAA
>JAZNLX010000039.1:0-6379 GCA_045579325.1 Spirochaetia bacterium | reverse complement strand
ATGGCTACGATCCGACTTCTGTTCAAAGAAGTGCTGCAGTGGAAAGATCTGCGCAGACAGTCAGGATTCATGAAAACGATTCTGTAGCTGTGTCATCGGAAGCAAAAACTATGGGAGAAGTTTATGCTGTTGCCGAGGATTTGCAGAACATTCCTGATATAAGAACTGACCTGGTGGAGGAGGTAAGGGCAAGACTCGAGACTCCTGGCTACCTCAATGACCGTGCGGCAATTGATAATGTTGCCGAAAAAATGCTTGGCTTGTTCATCAGCTGATGTTTACGGCAAAGAAATTCAGTTCTTTAGAAAAAAAACTTCAGTACAGAAGGGCATCCTCAATCCTTGCCGATGCGGAAGCAGCTTACCTTAGGGGCGAAGCTATGGATTTTGACTACATTTCCATGATAGTCAATATTGCATTAGGCGAGGATAGGGTTTCTTCTCCGGTGCTTCAGGACCGGGATGCAGCCCGAAGACTCAACGACCTCAAGTTCTGCTTTATGGAAAAGGCCGGCATACAGGTTGCCGACTGGGACATGAAGCCTGTTACAGATAATTTTTCCAGAAAAAGGGACGAACTCCCCATATCCGTTTATCTTGACAATCTCAGATCCCCGTTCAATGTAGGCTCAATATTCAGGACGGCGGAATCCTTGGGCTTCAGCCGGGTGCTTTTGTCCGGTGCAACCCCTACGCCCGATCATCCTAGAGCAAAGAGAAGTGCCATGGGAACCGACAGCGTAATGGACTGGAGGGTGATTTCTCCGGAGGAGCTGGAAGGAAAGGCTGTGTTTGCACTGGAAACGGGTGGATGTCCCATTCAGGAATTTGATTTTCCGGACGAAGGAATAATGATTCTCGGCTCCGAGGAGACAGGGGTAAGCCGTACCTTGCTGGAGCTTGCGGAAAAAAGCCTGGGAACGGTATCTATTCCCATGGCCGGAGTAAAGAATTCCATCAATGTGGGGGTGGCTTTCGGGATTGCCGCCTACTACTGGACTGCTGCCATAAGATCCCGGAATACGTAGATGCTTCATATCGAGAATCCTATGAAAGTATTATTTTTGGGAAACAGTTTTACATATTATAACGATCTGCCTGCCATGCTGGAAAAGCTGTCCGGTGGGGAAATTACCTGCGGAAAGGTGTATATGAGCAGTGCATACCTGAATTGGTTTACCGACGAATCAAGGGAGCTTTGTGCACAGGTCAGGGAAAAGAGTACTGAAAAATGGGATGCCCTGATTCTTCAGGAGCAGAGCCTGCATCCGTTGCTGGATCCGGAAGATTTCAGGAAACAGGCTGTGACTCTCTCGGAACTTTTTCCCGGTACACCTGTTTTCATGTATCAGACCTGGGCCTACCGGGACGGCTCCGGAAAGCTTGCCGATACAGGACTTACCTATGATGAAATGAAAGAAAAGCTGCGTGATGCATACGAGGCGGTAACACAGGCTGTAGGGGGAATCCGGGTTCCGGTGGGATACGGCTTTGCAGAGGCAAGGAGAATTGCTCCCCATGTGGATCTTTACAAGGAAGATGATTATCATCCGTCCCCGGCCGGAACCTATATTGCCGCATGTCTGTTCTACATGGCTCTGACAGGGAAGGATTGTGCCGCTCTGCCGGGGATAGATGCCCTGGATATTGAAACAGTGAAGCTGCTCAAAAAAGCGGCGCATGGTACAACTGCCTGATTTTCCTGTCTCTTATTAGCTGACTGCGGCTATAAGATCCCTGAGATAAGCTTTGGTTTCAGGGCTGGTGAATGCCGCATCTGCAGCATTGTTCAGCATGGTTCTGATCTGGCTGTCGGTTATTCCGAATTCTTTTTCTATATATTCAAATTCCCGTCTGAGGGTGGTTCTGCAGATTGCCATATCATCGGTGTTTATAACCACCTTGGCTCCTCCTGACAGATACTCCTGAAGGGGATACCGGCGCATGTCTGCCACCGCTTTGGTCTGACGGTTCGAATTAGGACACATTTCCAGCGGTATTCCTCTCCTGATTACCTCATCAAGGAGCTCCCTGTCCTGGATTATCCTGACTCCGTGCCCTATTCTGGATGCTCCGAAATCAAGTGCGGCCCTGACGCTGTCCGGTCCGTCTGCTTCTCCGGCGTGGATTGTGAACGGAATTCCAAGGTCCTTTGCCAAAGTAAATTCTTCCCTGAAATTCCCGGTGGCAAAAAGAGCCTCCGCCCCTGCAATGTCAATGGCTGTGACTCCGCCGTCCTCCACCAGAAACTTTTTTGCAAGCTCCACGGTTTCCATGTTCTCTTTCCTGTTGCTGTCCGAGCGCATGAGGCAGAGGATGAGGTTGGTCCGGAGGGACGATTTTTCAAGTCCCCTGAGTGCCGCCCTTATTACCTGTTCCTGGCTGAGCCCTTTTTCGCAGTGGAGCTGAGGTGCAAATCTGATTTCAAGGTAAACTACTCCCTGGCTTCTGATGTTTTCCTGCACCAGATATAAAGCTTCCGTTATGGCTTCTTCTGTCTGGAGAAGGGAGCATGGAAGTGCAAAGCATTTCAGAAAGTCGTTCAGGCTTTCGCAGCTTTCGGGTACCGAAAGGAGATTTTCCAGCTTTTCCCGGTCCTGTTCCAGCTGAATTCCCTGTATTTCTGCCAGTCTTAAGGCAATTTCCGGTGTTATGGAGCCGTCCAGATGGCAATGGAGATCTATCAGCGGATAATTTTTCATGGTTTCACCTTGCTGAGGGCAATTACTGCATTGTGTCCTCCGAAGCCGAAGGAATTGGAGATGATATTGTCCACTTTCCAGTCAATACCCTTGTTAGGAATATAATCCAGATCGCATTCAGGATCCGGTTCTTCATAATTTATTGTAGGGGGAAGCCACTGATGATATATGGAAAGGGCTGATGAGATTGCCTCGATTCCCCCTGCCGCACCGATACAGTGTCCGAGCATGGATTTGATGGAGGATACCTTGAGCTTGTCTGCATGTTCTCCGAAAACCTCCCGGATGGCAATGGTTTCTGCCTTGTCGTTGAGATGGGTGGAGGTTCCGTGGGCGTTTACGTAGTCAATGTCCTCCGGTTTGAGTCCTGCCGATGCAAGTGCATTCCTGATGGCCTGGATTGCCCCTTTTCCTTCCGGATGGGGTGCTGTCATATGGTATGCATCGCAGGTGGCGCCGTAGCCTGTCAGCTCACAGTAGATTCTGGCCCCTCTCCTGACAGCATGTTCGTATTCTTCGAGAACCAGTATTCCGGCTCCTTCCCCCATTACAAAACCGTCTCTCCCCTTTTCAAAAGGGCGGCTTGCCTTTTCCGGCTCGTCATTGTGGCTGGATGTAAGGGCCTGAAGCACGGTAAAGCCTCCGATGGAGAGCTTGGTGATTCCTGCCTCCACCCCTCCGGTAATCATGATGTCGGCACTACCGTTCTCGATCCAGCGGGCTGCATTTCCTATGGCATCTGTTCCCGATGCACAGGCAGTAACCACCGAATAGCACGGACCGTTGATTCCGAATACAACACCCAGGGTTCCGGCAGCCATATTGGTGATCATCTTGGGAATGGTCATTACCGGAATACGTCTCGGACCGGAGCCGAAAAGCCTTCCGTATCCCTCTTCCATGGAGGCAAAACCGCCGATTCCGTTTCCAAGTACGGCTCCGGTGCGGTACGGATTTTCCCAGCCCTGCTCCAGCCCTGCATCCTTTATTGCTTCGGCTGCCGCGTAA
This sequence comes from Spirochaetia bacterium, assembly GCA_045579325.1. Taxonomy (GTDB): domain Bacteria; phylum Spirochaetota; class Spirochaetia; order CADAEX01; family CADAEX01; genus CADAEX01. Next base: position 2,670 of record JAZNLX010000039.1, on the reverse strand, counting down.
ACTGTGTACTGTGTAAAAGGATCCAGCCTCTGGGCAAGTTTTTTGTCCATGACTGATGATATGTCGAGGTTTCTGACTTCTCCGGCAATCTTTACCTGGAAGTCCGATGTGTCAAACTTGGTGATGGGTCCGATTCCGCATACCCCTTTATGCATATTGTCCCAGAATTCGGCAACGCTGTTACCGAGAGGGTTGACTGTTCCCAGTCCTGTAATCACTACTCTTTTTCTCATAATATAAATTTAACATATAGATAATATTAAAACAATTGATGTAAAATTAAACTTTGAGTCTTTAAAACTCTTTTTTTTAGAAAAAAAAATGTTATAATAAAAGCAGCGAGGTTATACATTTATGAATATTAGAGACAGGATGATAATGACTGAGTACAAGAAGCAGCGTCCGCACTTTATCCAGCTTGGAAATATTGTGCATGACATCCTCAGCGACATAGCCGGGGATTCAGGTGTGCTTGTTGCCGGTATCGAACATAGAGTAAAGTCAGAAAAGAGCCTTGAAGGAAAGCTTTTCAGGAATGCCGATTATTATCAGAAGCTTGAAGATCTTACAGATATTCTCGGTGCGCGCATGATCTGCTATTTCCATGACGATGTGGATGTGCTCGGAAAATATGTGGAAGAAAACTTTGTAATCGACTGGGAAAACAGCTCCGACAAACGTGCCATCCTCAAGGCCGATTCCTTCGGATATCTTTCCCTTCACTATATCTGTTCTCTGCCTGAAAATGCGGGATATCCCCCTGAAGTATGCGGAAAGAAATTCGAGATCCAGATCAGGACCATCCTCCAGCACGCATGGTCAGCCATCAACCACGATCTGGGTTACAAGAGCGAATTCGGTGCCCCAAGACATGTAGTCAGGGAATTTGCCCGTCTTGCCGGTCTTCTTGAGCTTGCCGACGAGGAATTCTCCAGAACCAGGGACCACATGCAGGAATATACCAAGGAAGTACGTGACAAGATCATCAATGACAAGGCCGACAATGTCAACATTGACCTGGTTTCTCTCAATGAATATGTGCTTCATAACCACAAGCTGAATGCTTTCATGAACAGGCTTGCACTGATCGAAGGCTCAGAGGTTTCGGAAATCAATCCTGAATCCTATATCGTTCAGCTCAGATGGCTCGGAATCGATACAATCGGAAAGCTTCAGAAAATGCTTGAACGCAATGAGGAGCTTGCATACAGCCTTGCTGAAAAGACACTCAAGGGAAGCGAGCTTGATATTCTCAGCTCCAATGCAGCACTCCGTTTCCTGTGCCGTGCAGAGCTTGTAAACGGCGGATATACAGTGGATCAGATCAAGGAATTCCTGAATATCACCACAAGAAACGAAACCCGTTCGGAAAGTCAGGCAAAGCGTCTTCTGAGCATGGCGGAATCATTGAAGAAATGAGCGGAAGACTTGAGGCAGCCCTTGCCTTTGCTGCTGAAAAGCACAAAGGTCAGAAACGTATCGGAGGAGATGATTACATTTCCCATCCTGTAGCTGTTGCCGAAATCGTAAAGGAGCACGGAGGGGATGAGGACTGTCAGATTGCAGCCCTTTTTCACGATCTTCTGGAGGATACGGATGCTACAGAGGAAGAAATCCGCAGCCTCGGAGGAGATGCCGTGCTTGAGGCTGTAAAGCTTCTGACCAAGCCGGAAGGGTATGTAATGGAGACCTATGTGGCCGGAATCAGGGCCAATCCCATTGCCTTTATGGTAAAAGGGGCCGACAGACTCCATAATCTAAGGTGTGCTCTCTGTACCGATACAGATTTCAAGAGAAGATATATCCTTGAATCCCTGGACTGGTATCTGGGCTTCATGCCTGAAATCAAGACTGCCATAAGGGAACTGGCAAAGTCTCTGGATTCACCTATGACAGAGCTTTCATTCCTCTATGAGCCGATTGAAAACTGGAAAATTTAATCAGAAAGGAGAATAAAAATGACAATTAACAAAACATCAGCAGACAATATTATCACACTTGCTCTCGAAGGACGCCTGGACACAACAACAGCTCCTGAGCTTGACAAGGAAATAGATGTGGTGGTTGAAGAGACCTCAGATCTTGTATTTGACTTCAAGGATCTCGAATACATTTCTTCAGCAGGACTCCGCGTGCTTCTCAAGGCACAGAAAGCCATGAGCACAAAAGGAACAATGAAGCTTGTAAACGTGAACGATTCCATCATGGAAGTGTTCGACATTACCGGTTTCGTGGATATCCTTGTAATCGAATAATATTATTTCAGTAAGTTCTGAAAATCCTGTCTATCTCCCTGTTGTCCCCGGTCACTGTCAGGGCCAGCCGGAGAAGGACAGCTGCCTTTGCAGGCGAATGCATAAAGCTCCCGCTTATTCTGGAAACCGTAACTGTCGGAACTGATGCTTTTTCTGTCAGTTTCCTGAATTTCAGGCTGTATTCCCCGTTTCCGGCACCTGCAATCACTACCCCGTCTGAATGCTCAAGGGCATATTCCAGAAGCCCGGGGTCTGCATCTGCATGAAAATAAATTACCTGTACCTTTGGCAGGGCAGAAATGTTTTCTGTCCTGAATTCCGTCTCTACGGTATGAGGTCTTGCCGGCCTGTGAAAGAAAATCACATCATTATCCGTAACTGTTCCCATGGAACCCCGGTCTCCTCCCGACATGGC
>JAZNLX010000038.1:0-2161 GCA_045579325.1 Spirochaetia bacterium | reverse complement strand
GCTGAGGACGGGTAAAATACCAGATACGGGCAACATTACCCTTATTAAGATATTCCTCTATGGAGCTGAATATATTCAAGCTGAATCCGTTCTGGAGCATCTTTTCGTAATAGAATTCCGGCATGGCAAGTTCCGGCGGTGCGATAAGGTCAATAGTTACATTATCGAAGATCTTGAGACCGTCTGCCTTGGAATGGACTGTCCTTCCGTGATAAAGGTCTCCCACCAGTGCAATATGAATGGACGAGGTATCCCAGTTGTTATGTTCCAGGAACGTAAAATCATCCAGCAGTTCCTGTGTAGGATGCTCGTGCTTTCCGTCTCCGGCGTTGATAAAGGCAGGAGGAATATGAAGTCCGTTTCTTTCGGCATAATTCCTGCCGTTTTCTTCAAGCCACCTGCAGAGACCCTCCTGACGGCTCCTGACAATGAAAACCTTGTTGTCATAGCCGGAAAGTGTGTTGAATGTATCTGCAAAACTTTCCTGTTTATTTATGGATGAATGGGATGTATCAAGATTGGAGAGCTTGACTCTGTGGAATTCAGCCGCATTCTTGAAAGATTCCTTGGTTCTTGTGCTGTCTTCGATGAAAACCTCGTAGATTCCGAAATCTCCGTCATTTATTCTGAACTTTTCCAAGGCTTCCCTGTCATTTTTCTTAAGAAGCTCCTTCAGCTCCCTGGACCTGCGGAAAAGATACATTTTCTCATCGAAAGAGAAATCGTCAATAACTGTAAAACTGCGTCCTTTAAATGTATTTGTTTTCATAATGCCTCTATATGAAAATGATACATTCATTTATCTAAAAATTCAATAAGATATTTCAGCACTGACAGAAATTATGGAGCTGTCCGATGTTTTGCGACTGTGACTTACGTTTATGTCAAAATCGCCGTTTCCCAATGTAAGCTCCTGGGACAGCGTGTCGGTTATCTTCTCCCCGATATCTCTTTTCCACTTCAGCGTACACCTGACAGCCCCGGGACAGAACCTTATGCTGCAATCGGCGGTGTTCCTTTCCTCGGCCGAATCCTCAAAGTACCATTTATAGGAAAATGAGAAATAAAAAAGCTCCCCGCTGTAGGAAAAGGCAGAATGGAATGTACTTTTTTCAGTTTCGGCCCCCGTATTTTCCGTCTTTGTCTCTTTTTCGGCTGCCGCACGGAGCCTGAAACCAGCCTTTTCCCATACAGCTTTCAGAGTATAGCCCACGGAAAAGTCGTTGCACAGGGAGTCCTTGTAATCAGGCATACCGGAATCTGTATCCATGCTCCCGGTAATGCTGAGGTTCCTGAAGGGATAGAGGCCTGCACTTATACCGTACCTGAAACCTGAAGAAGGGATAATGCATCCGGGAGCAAGATAATCTTCCGTACAGAATGAAAACAGAAAGCTTATTTCTGCCAGATCAGAGAGATAAAGTGAGGCATATTCGCGGTTGTAAATTCCCGATTCCATATATTTTCCGGTCGAAACCGAGGTTACGGAGGAAACCGAAAAAAAGTCTGTTTCCCCTTCCAGCTTAACCATAAAGCTGTTCAGCTGACACCCTTCCCAGTGCCGTATATGCTCTGTATAGAAGCTGTTTTTCTCTTTTTCTGCAGGATCCGAGTTTCCGTAAAGGAGTTCTCCCCTTAACATCCCTTTTTCAATTTCCAGGTGCATCCCTCGGATCCCTGCCTCTTCCCGGCTGCCCAGCATAAAGAAAGTCAGATTTCCGAAGGGCCGGGCATATAAGCCGTATTTTCCGCTTTCAGTCATCCCTTTGTCAAAGGCAAGCCTGCCGGATTCCGCAAATACCGATGAGGTGGGACCATATGCACATGGATTCATCATTTCAGAGAATAAACCTCTGGGCTTCAGCCTGCCGAATCCGATATACGGTGAAACAAAGGAGACCGATCTGAAATCATCCCCTTTTTTTTCAGACTCCACCAAAGAAAGCCTGTAATAATCATCTGCCAGGTAAAGCCTTTTACGGGAGTATCCTTCAGTGGAGCCGGCAATCCTGAATTCGGCGTTTTCGGGGAGCGAATAGGCAAAAGAGGCCACCGCAAGCAGAATCAGGGTAAAAATCCTACGGAACATACATAATTAAAGGGGGATAAACCTTGTTCTGCTTCAATTTTAGAGTTATTATTATGTTGATGAACATTTACG
>JAZNLX010000037.1:0-1521 GCA_045579325.1 Spirochaetia bacterium | reverse complement strand
GTTCAATCTCGGAAATGCATATCTGAGACTGGGCGAATCTGAATCTGCAGCCCGGGCTTTTCTTAAGGCTGCCGAATACAATAACGATTTTGCAGCTGCTTCATTCAATCTTGCCAAAAGTCATATGCTGGCCGGTAAATTCGGAAATGCTCTTGAGATTATCGAAAAGCTTCTGGAGGAGGAGAGCGGAAACGGTACTCTTCTTTCGGCTCAGGCATACTGTTATTACAAGCTTGACAATCCTCTGAAGGCGCAGCAGATATATCGTCAGATACTGGAACGGAATCCGGGAGATTTTGATGCCGCTTTCAATTATGCGGTGCTGCTCGGTCAGGAAGGAAAGGACGGAGAAGCGCTTGAACTCTTTCTTGATCTCGAAAAACTGGATATGAAAAACAGTATGCTTTATTTTGAGATAGCCAAGACTTCCTTTAATTCGGGCGATTATGCCGGTGCATCATCCTACGGAGAAAAGGCAAGGGATCTTGATCCCGACGAAACCGAATACAGGGATTTCCTTCTGCTTGCCTATGAAAAAGGGGGATATTATGCAAAATATCTCGAACTTTCCGATAAAATCATAGAATATAATAATGAAAACAGTCTTTCCTCCTCGAACAAGGATATTTATTTTACCCGATGCAAAATTTTTCTCTCTTATACCGGGGAGTACGAACGGGGTGCAGAGGAACTGGAAAAAGCCCTGGAAACAGGATATGCAGACAAGGATGAACTCTATCTGCTCTATACCGACAGGGATCTGATAAATATATCTGATATCAGGAAAATCATCGATGCTTCAGGACTTATAAAAGGATACAATCCCGAAAAGGAAGAGGATGAGACCTCCGGAGCGGAAGCAGAAAGCAGCAGTACGGAAACTGTTTCTTCCGATACGGAATAATTAGTAAAAATTTTTCTTTAAATCGGTGCATAAATTCCGATAAGTATATAGAAACAATTGGGAGGAAAAAATGAAAAAAATTGCAATTATCTTAGCTATGCTCATTCTTATTCCTATTGCTGCATCAGCTCAGGAAAAAAGAGTAGGAATCGGCTTCGGACATCCGAATACAGTATTAACATTTTCCGTGGACCCGTTTGTGGGAAAAATCGGATATGACTTTACCAAGGGGGAAGAGTTTGTTTTCCTCGGAGGATCATATACATTGATCAATTCAAGACCGCTTGCAGGGCCTTTTACAGCATCAGTGGGAGTGGGCGGATTTGCCAGACTGGGCTTCAGTGAAGACGAATATACAGCAGGACTCAACGCACCTCTGTCACTGGAACTCCCTCTTATGGATGACTTTGTGGAGATTTTTCTTGAATTTGATCCCGGACTTGAGCTGTTCCCTAAACCTCAGTTCTCGTTCAAGTCATCATGCCTGTGGCTCGGTGCATCGGTAAGGCTTGATTAAAAAATAATTTTTTTTAAAAAAGTTGTTGACAAAAAACGGAGGAAGTAGTAAGTTGTCAAGGCAGTCGAGAGACAGCGACAACATGTAGATGATCTTCGGG
>JAZNLX010000036.1:0-3067 GCA_045579325.1 Spirochaetia bacterium | reverse complement strand
TCTCAGATAAGAACAATTCCCCCGAAAGGGTCAGGGAAGTGTTTGATTCTGAATTTTCCGGAAAGCTGGATTATCATATCTGTAAGCGGGGGATTCCGGTTCCGGGAAAAAGGAGTTGATTATGGATAAACGTATTCTTGTCCTTCTTGCAGAAGGCTGTGAAGAGATGGAGGTCGTGATTCCGTCAGATCTGGCTATCAGAGCCGGTCTTGAGGTTGTAATGGCCGGCGTGGAAGGAATTGATATAACAGGAGCCCACGGTATTTCGCTGATTGCAGACTGTGAGCTTGTTGACATTGCTGATGAGATTTTTGATGCCGTAATCATTCCGGGAGGAATGCCGGGTGCAGAGAACATTTCCAACAACGAGGTTGCCATGGAAGTGATCCAGAGACATGCTGACCGGGATAAGCTTATCTGTGCCATCTGTGCAGCACCGGGTGTGGTTCTGGGAGAAACCAGGATTCTGGACAATCATTTTGCCACCTGCTATCCGGGATTTGAAAAGCATTTCAACAGTTCCGTAAGCTATATCGACGAAATGGTTTCCGTAAGCGGAAACATCATCACCGCAAAGGGGCCGGGAGCCGCATTCCAGTTCGGAAGGGAAATTCTCAAGGCACTTCTGGGTGAGGTAATTGCCGATAAGGTTGTAAAAGGAACATTCTTTTCATGCTGAAGATAAAGGACAACAGATTCTATCTGGTAGGTATAAAGGGGACAGGGCTTTCAGCCTTTGCCGAACTGCTTCTTAAATCCGGTGCATATGTTTCCGGAAGCGACACACCTGAGAAATTCTATACCGACGAGGTGCTGAAATCTCTCGGAATAAGTTTCAGGGAAGGTTTTTCAGCAGATAATCTGCCTGAGGATACTGACTGTGTTATCTATTCTTCAGCATATAATCCGGAAGAAAATCCTGATCTGAAAGAGGCTGTCAGAAGAGGTATTCCAATTATGGAATATACCAAGGCACTGGGAGCTTTTTCGGAGGCCTACGATGCCGGGGGAATTGCCGGAGTTCACGGCAAGACCACAACCACAGCCATAACAGGTACACTTCTCAAGGCTCTTGATGCTCCTGCCGCTGTTCTGGCCGGCTCCGCCGTATCCAATTTTGACGGCAGGTCAACCTTTGTAAACGGAGACAGGTTCTTTATTGCCGAAACCTGTGAATACAAAAGGCATTTTATGTCATTCTGTCCGGCCAGAATCATTGTTACAAGCATTGAGCCGGATCATCTGGATTTTTATCCCACATACAAGGATATTTTTGAGGCGTTTGTGGATTATGCCATGCTCCTTCCTACCGGCGGAGAGCTTATATACTGTGCTGACGATCCCGGATGCCTTGAACTTGCAGAGACGGTACAGCAAAAACGGCCTGACATAAAGCTTGTTCCGTACGGTCACAATGCCGCCGGAGATTACAGGATAGTTTATTCAGAGGTGAAAAACAGTCTTAACTGCTTCAGGGTTGCCGGATTCGATACTGAATTTGCCATGCAGATTCCCGGTGAACATGTAGTGCTGGACGGAGTTGCCGCCTTGGCCATGACTGTTTCCGTGGTAAGGAAATGGAAAGGGGAACCGGATGCCGGTGATATTGAAAGAATAAGGCAGGGTTTTGCCGGATTCAGAGGGAGCAAGCGAAGAAGCGAAATCCTGGGAACTGCAGCCGGAATCCTGTTCATGGATGACTATGCCCATCATCCTACAGCCATCAGGCTGACACTTGAGGGTATCAGGCGTTTCTATCCGGGAAGAAAGCTGGTGGTGGATTTTATGTCCCACACCTATTCACGTACCGAGGGGCTTCTTGAGGAATTTGCATCATCCTTCGGGGCTGCCGATGAAGTTATCCTCAATAATATATATGCCTCCGCCAGGGAAAAGAACTCAGGTTCCGATCTGGACCGCCGTTTTTTCGAAGCCCTGTGCAGACATCATTCCAATGTAAAATACTTTCCAAGGCCTGATGACGGCTTTGATTATCTTAAAACACATTTGCAAAGGGACCATATTTTTATTACTATGGGTGCCGGAGATAACTGGACAGTGGGAAAGAGGCTTTATAAGCATTTCTCCTGTGAAAAAGAGGTCTTAATATGAAAAGCATGACAGGTTACAGCTTCGGTGAGTTTCAGAACGAAAACATCAAGCTTGCGGCCGAACTCAAATCATACAATAACCGTTTTCTTGATATCTATGTGAATGCTCCCGTTTCTCTTCAGGGGAGTGAAAATGCCATCAGGAAATTCCTCGGGGACAGGATTGCCAGAGGAAAGGTTGAATTTTTCCTTAAAATAAAGGAGCTTAAATCAGATTTTACCATCCGGGTGGATGAAAATGCAGTAAGATGCTATGTGGATGCCATCAACAAGGTCCGTGATATTGCGGGCATCGGAGAGGAAATCAAAGTTTCCAACATTATCAGGGAGGAAGGGGTTCTGAACCGTGACTGCGAGCCGGATCCCGATCTTTATGACAAGTATGTACTTCCGCTTCTGAATAAGGTTTACGCCGAATATGAAGCTACCTGTATTGCAGAAGGGGAAAATACCAAGAAGGATATTCTTCGCCATCTTGCCATTATAGAAGAGAATGTGGGAATGGTGGAAAAATATGCCGGAAGCTTTGAGGAGCTCATTCAGAAGAACCTCAGGGAGCGTTTTTATCAGCTTCTGGGAGAAAATGCGGATGAAGGGAGAATTTATTCCGAGACCGCCGTACTGCTGGTAAAATATACCATCAACGAGGAGCTGGTAAGGCTCAGGTCCCATCTCCAGGCTTTCCGCCATGCTGTGGAATCTGATGAGCCGGTGGGCAAGAAGTTGGATTTCATCTGTCAGGAGCTTAACAGGGAAATCAATACCATAGGTTCAAAAAGCATGATGGTGGAAGTGGACAGGGCAGTCATCAATCTTAAGGATGCCCTTGAAAATATACGTGAACAAGTGAGGAATGTTGTCTGATGATTATTGCAATTTCAGGAAAAAGCGGCTGTGGAAATACAACCGTAAGTACAATGCTGGCCGAAAGGCTGGGGCTTACCCTTATAAATTAT
>JAZNLX010000035.1:0-1694 GCA_045579325.1 Spirochaetia bacterium | reverse complement strand
ATATCTGCAGCTGTTGCGTTGCCCCTGTTGATGATAATATTGGCATGATGTTCTGAAATCCGGGCTCCACCAATAGTATAACCTCTCAGATTAAGGCTGTCTATCAATTTTCCTGTAGGTTCTCCGAAATTTCTGTTGTTTTTGAAAACAGAGCCTGCACAGGGATAAAGAAAATGCCCCTTGGAGGTCCTGTCCTCCTTATAGCCTCTCATTTCTGCAGCAAGAGCCTCCTTTCCGGCAGTTCCCTCCACAGCCTCAAGACCAAAAAGAGCTTCGATTATTATACCTCCGTTTTTCTGAAACGGACTGATCTTGTAGCCGAAATCTCCGTTTTCCGTATCTTCGGTCCTTAATTTTCCATCCCTGTCCAGATATACGGTTTTTTTCAGGATATCAGAAACCGATACATTGTAGCATCTGGCATTCATATATACGGCACCCCCTACGGAACCCGGCATGGAATAAAAGACATGAAGCCCGGAATACCCTTCACGGCATGAAAACTCGGCCGCATCGCTTATGGCGGCACCGCAGCCGGCATGGAGAAGAGAATCCTCTCCGAAGGAAACGGAATTGATGGCCTCGGTGGAAATGACCATGCCGTCATACCCTTCGTCGGAAAAAAGGACATTGGCTCCACCACCCAGGATAAAGTGCTTCAGCCCCATGACCCTGGCTTTTTCCAGTGCATCCAGCAAGGAATCCGTATCGGAAGGAACAGCAAAGAAACGGGCGTTTCCTCCGACCTTGAAAGTAGTATGCAGTGACATCGGTTCATTTTCTAATATTTTCATATTGTAATGATACTTTTTTTTTCTCTTATCTTCAACCATCTACCAAAATAATGAAAACTAATGTATAATTTATCCATGTTTTCATTTAAGCGGTGTGAAATCAAGGGCTGTCACAACTTTATCTTCAACGGAGGGCATTTCTGCCTCAAGCATTGCAAGGATCAGAAAAGCACGGTCCAGGAAACACTTGCGGCCATGAAAAAAAGCAAGGTAATAGAAAATCTTAATTTTCAGTTCATGACCTTTGAGAATTTTTCCTTCAGGAACAAGCTTCTTTCATCATCGTTTTTCAAGGAATGCACATTTATAAACTGCGATTTTACGGATATGAGTATAAAACAGTGCTTTTTTGACTTCTCCACCTTCAGGGGATGCACATTCTATCACAGCAGCGTCAAATCAAGCTCATTTGCCGTATCTTATTTTTCCTGGGGAAAGATAAACGAATCTGACATTTTCCATTCAAACTTCAACGGAAGCAGAATCTACAACAGCAATTTCAGCGGAAGCGATTTCTATTTTTCCGCATTCCTGAACGCAGATCTGAGAAATATAGATTTTACAAACTGCAACATAAAGAAGGCAAGCTTTGTCTTCTCCCACATCGAAAACATCAATTTCAAGGGCTCCAACACCCAGGAAGCACTTTTTGAAATAAGCGGAGTCTGAAATGGATAATACAAACGACTGGCGATGGCAGCTCTCCCACAGGATAACTACAGTGGAGGAGCTTGAGAAAAAGGTCCTGCTGTCTGACCGGGAAAAACAGGACATAGAAAAATGTCTGGAAAGCTTCAGGATGGCAATAACACCCTATTACGCATCTCTTATGGATCGGGAAGACAGAAACTGTCCCATCAGAAGGCAGGCTATCCCGTCCCTCCCCGAAACCGAAAGAGG
>JAZNLX010000034.1:0-3816 GCA_045579325.1 Spirochaetia bacterium | reverse complement strand
TTTCAATGTACTGTCACAGACCCCAAGTTCCTCCATCAGGACCTGATATCTGTCAAACAACTTTCCAGTCTGTATTAAATTGCCCGATTCAAGGGCTTCTGCCGTCAGGTTTGCAGTTTCTCCCATTTCACGGTATATTCTGTCATATTTTTTTCTGTTTTTTTCTGCCAGACTGTTTACAAGAGCAATCACATCCGGGGTTTTCATTTTGTAGCCACAGTAAAAAAGGTCGATTTCGGGAAATTCCGTACAGTGCAGCACCGATGGGAAAGCTTCCATTTTTGTTATTCCTCCGAAAACAGAGGCTGCAATGTCACTTCCGCTTCCCGTTTTCTGGACTGAGCGGACAACTTTCAGGGACTGCCTGAAAAGTTCTTCCTTGGTGGAATTCCTGCCGGACAGAAGATCCAAAGCCTTACAGGTGCATACCGTAACTGCTGCCGAAGAACCAAGTCCGGTTTTATGGGAAAACTCCGATTCTGTTTTTATTCTGATTCCTTTTTTAAGATCGGCCAGTCTCACCGCTTCTGTAATAAAAGTAAATTTATCGCTTCGGGTAAGATTTTCAAGCTCTGTCTCAAAATTTCCCAGAGAGGATTCTATATACAGTTTTTTTTCATCCAGTATTTCTGCCTCAAGATAAAGCCGTTTATTGACAGCACATACACAGGCCGGATATCCGTGAATAACCGCGTGTTCTCCCGTAAGCATAAGAGAGCCAGGAGCTGAAACCTTTACAATAGACATTCTATACCTCCTTGGTGAATTCCTGCCGGTGACAAGCTGTAACCGTATTCACGGCACAGGTTCTCAATCTGAAGTGCTCTGTCCCCGTCTGCACCGAAAACCAATCCTATTCCGCTGTTATCTCCTCTGATTGAACCTGCTCCGCTTATCTTGAATGCAGTTCCCAGATTTTCTGCTTTCCTTGCAAAAGCTGCTGTTTTTTCAGGGACCACTCCGATCTTTTCCAGCAGCATCTGGTTTTCGGTTATGCTTTCCAGTAGCAGTTTCCGGTTTCCGTCGCATAATGATTTCTCCACCGACACTGAAATCCTGGTAAATTCATCGAGCAGGTGAGGGTTCTTCGCAAAAAGTTCTTTGGTATGAGCTACAGTTTCTCCGGTTGTACTTTCGGGCCTGCCGGTGTTGATTATCATAAAATCGAGATTTTCGAAAACAGGACACGGGATAAATTCCCTGTTTATCATTTTTACCAGACCGCCTGTAATTACGGTGGCAGGATCAAGCCCGCTTGATGTTCCGTGGATGATATTTTCGCATTCTCTGGCCATGGAAATCATTTCCTGAGCCGGGAGTTTAATACCATTTATGACACAGAGACCGGTCAGAACCGATGTTATGGCAGCCGCAGAGGAGCCCATTCCTGAGCCGGTGGGGACAGAGGATGATATTTCCATGTCGGCCCCCTTCTTTATACCGTATTTTTCCGTAAAACGTTCTGCCGTACGATAAAGGGGAGTTGTATTTTCGTTTTCCCTGGATGTTATCAGGATTTCTCCCGATGAATTTTCCCTGATGCGGTTTTCCACATAGAGAGTACAGGCTGCCGCCAAGGCAGGTGCTCCCATTACAACAGAGTGTTCACCTGTGATTATGACTTTTCCGGGAACCTTTATTCTGTAATCTGTAAACATTTTTCATACATCCTGCAATGATTCTTTATTCCTGAGAACCTGAAGTTCCCTGTGGTGACTGCAGGACATGAAATACTGCCTGAAGTTTCCGCAAGAATATCTCCTGCTTTGTAATATTCAAGGTATGTTTCGAAATCTATTTCCTTCCTGGATGCAAGCATGTTTTGGTGAAGCGATGTATAAAGTCTTTCTTTATAACCTTTTACGGGTGTTGCTGTAAAGAATTCCCCGGCACATCCGGATCCGTAGCTGAATACCGCGATTTTCCGGTCCGTAAGATCCTTTTCTGAGTTGTCAAGGAGGGAACAAAGGGAAAAATACGCAGATGCCGAATAGCAGTTACCGATCTGTCTGCAGTACCTCAGCGTAGGTTCCAGCTGTTTTTCAAGCTCTTCCTTGGATTTTGCACTCCCGGTTTCCTTGGCTAACTTGGTATGCGCCTTCAGTCCCATGGATGAAAAGGGAAGATGATAGCAGAATGCATCCACATCATCAAACTTGATTCCTGATACCGATTCCAGCTCCTTCCAGGATTCCTTGGCTGTCTTGACATAATTTATCATTGAAAACTTACCGTCGAGAAGGGGATTTGAGCAGTAATTGGGTCTCCAGAAATCCCAAGTGCTGGCACAGTAGCAGCCACTTTTCTCATCGATGACCATAAGTCTCGGATCTGCCTTGACAATCATAGCCACGGCACCGCATCCCTGGGTTGCTTCTCCCGGGGTATTGAGTTCATAGCGGGCAATGTCTGCCGAAATCACAAGAACGCTTTTTTCAGGATTACGTGCGGCAATGGCACATGCGGCCTGAAGCGCGGCTGTGGAAGCATAGCAGGCCTGTTTGAGCTCTGCAACGCGGCAGTGGTGAGAAAGCCCAAGAAGATCATGGACAAATACCGCAGCCGATTTTGACTGGTCGATACCGCTTTCGGTGGCAAACAGAAGAGTGCCCACTGAGTCGGGGTCTGAGTCTGCAAGAACCGTGGCTGCAGCATTGGCCGCCATGGTTATTATATCTTCGTCCGGGGCCGGAATTCCTATTTTCTCTATTCCGATGCCTTCCTTGAATTTTTCATATTCTGTATTTCTTTTTTCCGCAAGGGTATGAAGATCCAGATAAAAAGGGGATGTATAAAAAGCTATAGCGTCTATTCCTGTCTTAATCATTCTTTATCCTTAAATCACTGTTTCCCACAAGTTCGGACACTTTTTTCGCTCCCAGAAGGAACATGGCAATCCTGAACTGTATATGCAGTCTTTCAATTATTTTAACAACTTCTTCAGCAGATTCCATGGCTGCTTCAAGAAACGGAAGGGCTGCTGCCCCCAATTCCGCTCCCAGTACCATTGCTTTTGCAATGTCTGTGCCGGATCTGATTCCTCCGCCGGCTATAAGGAAAAGGTCTTTTCTGTATTCTCCGGCCTGTGCCAGGGATTCTGCAGCAGTGAGCCCCCAGTCCTGGAACATGAGTCCCGGAGAATCCGCATCTTCCGAACACATGTATTCAACCCGGCTCCAGGAGGTTCCGCCCCGGCCCGATACATCAATATATCTTATTCCGCAGTCTCTTAAAAGAGCGAAATCCCGTGAACTGAGTCCGCAGCCTGTTTCTTTTATCATAAGGGGAACCGGAAGCTCAGCTCTGATTTTTCTTATTTTTCCGCACAGGTCCTCAAAGTTCCTGTTGCCGTTTTTCTGTATTGTTTCCTGCAATGGATTAAGGTGGAGAAAAAGGGCATCTCCGTCCATGGTTTCCACGGCCTTGATACATTCTCCGATGCCGAATCCATAGTTGAGCTGTACCGCTCCCAGGTTGCCGATAAGGGGAACTGACGGGGCATATTCCCTGAGCCTGAAGCTTTCTTCTGCATCCTTGTCTGAAAACATTATCCGCTGGGAGCCTACAGACATGGCCACACCGCATTTTTCGGCAGCCATTGCAAGATTTCTGTTTATCCTGATTATTTCCGGATCGCTTCCTCCGGTAATGGATGAAATCATGAACGGAAACGAAAGCTTTTTTCCCAGGAATCTGACAGAAGTATCCACCGAATCAAAATCAGTTTCGGGAAGAGCCCTGTGTATTAGCCTTATGGCATCAAAGCCGGAGCTTTTTCTGTCCGCTTCCTTGTCCGAGATACATTTTTCTATATGT
>JAZNLX010000033.1:0-16446 GCA_045579325.1 Spirochaetia bacterium | reverse complement strand
ATGACGGAAAGATTCTGGTGGGATTTGCGGGTGCCACAGCAGATGCATTTACCCTTTTCGAGAAGTTTGAAGGAAAGCTCAAGGAATTCAACGGCGACATGACACGCAGTGCCGTGGAGCTGGCCAAGGAATGGAGAACCGACCGTGCACTGCGCCGGCTGGAAGCAATGCTGCTGGCTGCCGATTCAAATAAGATTCTCCTTATTTCAGGGACCGGCGACGTGGTTGAGCCGGACGAGGATGCCCTGGCTATCGGTTCCGGCGGAAACTATGCATATTCGGCTGCCCTGGCTCTTCTCAGGGCCGGTGTGGACATGGAGGCATCCGAGATTGCCAGGAAATCCCTGGAAATCGCTTCCCAGATCTGCATCTATACCAATGACAATATTATCGTGGAGGAACTCTGATGTTGGATTTTGATCAGCTTACACCGAAGCAGATAGTTGAGGAACTGGACAAATATATTATCGGTCAGAACAGTGCCAAGAAGGTTGTGGCCATGGCTCTCAGGAACAGAGTCAGAAGAAAACAGCTTCCGGAAGCTCTCCGGGAAGAGGTAATTCCGAAGAATATCATCATGATAGGTTCCACAGGTGTGGGAAAAACAGAAATTGCCAGAAGGCTTTCCAAGCTTTCCGGAGCCCCTTTCGTTAAGGTAGAAGCCACCAAGTATACCGAGGTAGGGTATGTGGGGCGCGATGTGGAATCCATAATCAGGGACCTCATGTCAGTGGCTGTAAACATGGTCAAGTCTGAAATGAGAAAAGGGGTGGAGGCAGATGCCGGTGCGAGAGTGGAAGAGCTTATTCTGGATGCACTCCTTCCGGGCAGCGGACCTAAGCCTGCATCGGAGTCCGACAGCGGCGTGCCTCAGATAACAGCCGGAGACAACACATCCCTCAGGGAAAAATTCAGAAACAAGCTCAGAAGCGGCGAATTTGAGGAAAAGCAGATAGAAATCGATGTCAATTCAGGCAGTTTCCAGCCTATGGAAATCTTTGCGGGAAGCGGTCTTGACGAAATGGGACTCAATTTCGGCGGAATCACAGGCATGCTGGGAGGAAAGAAAAAGAAAAGGAGAACCAGCGTAAAGAATGCCAGGGAAATTCTTCTGGAAGAAGAAATTGATAAGCTCATAGACAGCGATAAGGTGGCTGACATTGCCAGAAAACGCACCCAGGAAATGGGAATCGTATTCATAGACGAGATTGACAAGGTGGCAGGCAGACAGGGAACCACCGGTGCGGACGTATCCAGGGAAGGAGTCCAGAGAGATATTCTTCCTATTGTTGAGGGTTGCAAGGTAAATACCAAATACGGAATGGTGGACACAACCCACATCCTTTTCATCGCAGCCGGGGCATTCCATATGAGCAAGCCTTCAGATCTTATTCCGGAGCTCCAGGGACGTTTTCCTCTCAGGGTCGAACTGGGAAGCCTTAAAGCGGATGAATTTGAAAAAATCCTTACTGTACCAAAAAATGCCCTTATCAAGCAGTATCAGGCACTTATGGAAACAGAAGGGGTAAAGCTGGAATTTACACCGGAAGCCGTAAAGAGAATCGCGGTGATTTCCGAAGAACTCAACTCGGGAACCGAGAATATCGGAGCAAGAAGACTCCATACCATCATGGAACTGCTTCTGGAAGAGGTATCCTTTTCGGCACCGGAACTCAGAGGGCAGACCATAACCGTAACACCGCAGTATGTGGATGAAAGACTTCACGGAATTTTGGGAGACCAGGATCTGGCAAAATATATCCTTTAGGGAGGGGAGATATGACAGAACAGATTTCAAGCATCTGGAAAAAACTCAGGAACCGGCATAAGATCGCGCTGATCTGTATTCTGGCAGCTGCAGCAGCACTGACAGCTTTCTTCAGTACATCAGGCACAACATCTTTCATGACGCCGCTTTTTACCGCACCTATCGGGGACAAAGGGGTAATCAACCGTATTTCTCTCCGTCTGGACAGGGAAAAAGTGGAGCACTCGCTGAAAGACGGAATGATATTTGTAAAGGACAAGGAAGAGGCCGGCAAGATGGTGGCGCTTCTTGTCAGGGAAGATCTTGTTCCTAAGGAAGCTTCTCCGTGGGATGTTTTCAGGATGGACAGATGGACCACCACCGATTTCGAACGCAACGTGAATCTCCGCCGTGCCATAACCGAAGGGCTTGAAAACCATATCGAGGCACTGGATGACATAGACAGGGCCGTAATTTCGCTGGTAATGCCGGAAAAGGAGCTTTTTTCCGAAGACCAGAAGGAAGTTACCGCATCCATTATCCTTACCGTAAAGCCAGGTTCCGATTTTATCTACAACAGAAAAAAGATCGAAGGCATCATAAAGCTGGTGAAATTTGCGGTAGAGGGGCTTGAAACAGAAAATATCACAATCAGCGATACTGCAGGAAACATGCTCAGCGACCTTTCGTCACTTCCTGCAGTACCGCCCGAAACCGGAGCAGCAGAGCCTGCCGAACCGGAAAAATCCGAAAACGGAACACTTTTTTACGTGGGCGGTTTCGGAATCGGATATATCCATGTTATAATAGTACTTGGAGCAGCGGCCGTACTTACAGCTGCCGTAGCTGCAGTATCGGCAATCCGCAGAAAAAAAAGGGAGACACTTCTTTCCGACATAAGGAAAATGGCTTCCGAAAATCCTGAAAAGGTTGCAGATTATATCAAGATGTGGCTGTCCGAGGGGTAATAGATGAAAAAGAGACTTTCCGGTAAAGAGAAAGCCGCCATATTCATGCTGGCCATGGGGTCTGAGATTTCTTCTGCCGTTTGCAGGCATCTCAGCAATGATGACCAGGAAATACTTTCTCTTGAAATTGCAGCCAGGAAAGTGGCCGATTCAGGCTGTGTGGAATCGGTTCTCAATGAATTCCGCATTCTGTGCAAAGCGGGAAACCTTACCGCGGTAGGGGGACCTGAATATGCCGGAAAGGTGCTCAGAAAAATTCACGGAAAGGAAAAAGGGGACGAGATAGTCAGCCGTATTTCCGCTCCGGCCGGCAGAAAGCCTTTTGATACCATAGGCAAGGTGGAGGCAGATTCCCTGCTGGCACTCCTCAGAAATGAACATCCCCAGACGGTAGCCGTGGTTCTTGCCAACGTGGAACCTGCCAAGGCCTCCGCCGTCCTTGCCGGGATGAGCCGTAAGATGCAGTCTGATGTGGCCGGCAGAATTGCACTGATGGACAGGACAGAACCTGAGACGCTTCTCCGGATAGAAAAGATTCTTGAAAAGAAACAGGCACTCAGGAGCGCCGGTGGAAAGTCTGCGGACGGAACAGGAATCCTGGTGGATATTCTGGCTCACATGGACCGTGCATCCGGCGAAAACATAATAAATGCAGTCATGAAGGAAGATCCCGAACTCAGATCCCGGCTTAAAGGAAACAACCTGAGCTTTGACGATATAGCCCTGCTGGACGATGCATCCATAGTTAAAATCCTCCGGGCAACCGAACCCGTGGAGGTGGAAAAGGCGCTCAGGACAGCTGATTTTAAGGTCCGCGAAAGAATTCTGGGCAATCTTTCCCCGGAGTTGTCCGAAAAGGTTCTCAGCAACGAGAGCCGTCCCATTCCTATTCCGGAAATAGAAAAAGCTCAGGAAAACATGACCGCTCTGGTCAGGAAGCTTATGGAAAAGGGTGAAATTGCTTTTGCTTGAAGAGGTCAGGAATGTCAGAAATAATATTCAAGGCAGTTGATATTGCAGAGTTGGAAAAGGCGCCGGCAGTCAAAGACCCCGTAAGTGCGTCTGCCGAAGCTGAAAATATCTTGGCCAAGGCCAATGCCGAGGCACAGCATATCCTTGCTGAAGCGAAAAAGGAAGCAGCCGCCGCCGTTAAGAAGGAGGCTAAGAAAGGGTACGATGCCGGATTTCGGGAAGGGGCTGCCGAGGCTCTCATGCTTGCGGAACGCTTGAGGGGAATACTTGCCCGCTTTACCGAAAAAAGGGATGAACTTTTGGCAGGTGCAGAGGATTCTCTTGCTCAGCTGGCTCTGGATATAGCCCGGAAGGTGGTTAAGAGGTCCTGCGAGGAATACCGGGATACGGTAACGGAAAACATCAGATATGCCCTTTCGGCCGTAAAGGACGATACCCCTGTCACAATTCGTGTCAGCCCGGAAGATCTGGAGATATCCGAAGCACATCTGGAAGAATTTGCAGAAATGTGCGGAAAAGGGGGGCATATAAGATTTGTGTTTGATAATTCCGTTGAAAAAGGGGGATGTATTGCGGAAACCGATACATGCCGTATAGATGCAACAGTTTCATCCCAGCTTGAAAAAGTTGAAAGGACCTGGAAAAATGTTCGGGAAATACAGTGATGCACTTAACAGCAGCGAAACCCTCAGCTGCGCCGGAAAAATAGTCCGGGCCTCAGGATTTGAGGCAGAAAGCATAGGACCCGATGCCGCCCTCGGTGACATCTGTCATATATGTATCAGCGGAAAAGGAATCCGTGTGGCAGCCGAAGTGGTGGAACTGGACGGAGACAGGGTAAGACTCAGGGCATCCTCCTCTCTGAAAGGGATCCGGATAGGGGATTCCGTGGAAAACTGCTGAAAATAAAAGTTTCTCTAATAAATTCATCAAAAACGGACGAAAATAAAGTATGGAGAAGTTTTTACATCCCATACTCAGGGACAGGACAATTCTCGACAGGTATCCGGTTGAAGTGGTGGAACTGACCAGGACAGGAAGCAGTGTGAACAGCATTACTGCCGATATGGTGATTCCCGGTATCGGCTTCATATCTGCTTTGCTGCGGTTTTCGGGACACAGGTTCTCCCTCGATGTATCAGTCAGCCGTCTCTGTGTCAAGGAGATTGTGGAAAGCCGTATCTACGATCTTATTACCAGTTACAAATCCCCGGATTATACCCTTACGGAGCTCAATATCCGTCTCGATAAAGAAAACGACACCTTCTCTTCCGGAACCGACCGTGACAACTCCGGCAGATGGCTCAATATCATTCGCCCCTCATCTTTCCCCCATGCAGGAACATTTGCCTGAAATATCTGATTATATATAAATATATTTTTATAATTATAAAGAAACAGTTTGCAAAATTAAGGCATGTTTGATAAAATATATGCAGTATGCGGGATGGGGCCTTGAATCACAATTCAGACAATTCTCTTCTGATTGCCTTTGCTGAGGTTTTTGCAGCCCTTTCTTCATCGGAAAGCGGACTTTCACTTAAATTCAACACTCTTGAATACACGGACCGGAGCCTGTATCAGAAGGCTCAGCCAAGCAACACCGCATCCTATTGCGCAGAGTGGGGAAATATTCCGTTTACCGTTGATGCTGAGCCCTCCTTTTCCTTTGCGGTACTGGAAAGGCTTCTGGGCGGCAGCGGCAGTCCCGGCATAATCAATAGGCCTCTTTCAATGATAGAGCAGGCTGTTCTGGGCGATTTTTTCGACTGTCTTATCCGCAGTGCCGACACGGTTTCAGGCTGGTGTTCCGGTCCTGCTGTCAGGGGAGTCGGTTTTGGTGCTTCGGTTTCCGGAGAAGCTGATCCCGATGCAATGATTCTTGCTTTCGGGCTGGAAGAAACCGGGAGCTGTTTCAGGCTGGTTTTTCCCGCTTCGGAAAAGGGAAGTTTTATAAAGCTTTTCTCTTCGGTGCTGGGAGAGGACGGAACCATATCTGTTTCTGCCGGAACGGAAGGGGTGGAAATTCCTGCAGCCGGAATCGGGGAGCTTGGTATCGGAGATGCGGTTGTCTTCGGGGCGCCGGACAGGTTGGTGCTCAGGGCAGGGGGGAAGAAACTCTGCAGATGCCGTACAGGCCTGGTGGAAGAAGCCCTTGCCGTGATGACGGAAGAGGGTGATGTAGAAGAAAATGAGTGCCGTGGGGAGATTACCGCTCTTTTCGGCAGAGGAAGGATAAGTCCGGGGGAACTGACTTCCCTTGACCGGGGACTTGTGATAAGGATGGACAGGAGACAGGGTGATCCTGTTCAGGTTCTGTATTCCGGTAAAACGGTTGCGGAAGGGGAATTTATAATGCTTGAAGATAAGCTGGGAGTGCGAATCAGAAGGTTGCTTTGATATAATGTTTTAAAATCTCTGGGAGGGGACGTGAAAAACATTCTGCTTATATTGCTGCTGACTCTTTTTGTCTTTACCGCGCAGGCGGTATTTTCCGATAATTATCTGGCTCAGGATGAGAAATCCCTGGTTATTCCGGGAGAAGGAGAGACTTTGTCCCATGCCGCCGCATCGGATTATTCATCCGGAGATCTGGTGAGGACCGGAGTCGTTCTTGTCATTTCCGTTGCATTGATATATGCCGTTTTTCTGCTGGTCCGCAGGTTTGTACCTTCAGGTACCCTCAGAGAAAACGGAGAGATAAAGATTCTTTCAAGCCGGGGCATGGGAACCGGCAAGGCAATCCATGTGGTGGAGATTGCCGGGCGCTATTTTGTAATCGGTGCTTCTGAAAATTCCCTTACCTGTATTTCGGAGCTTACCGAAGAAGAAGGGAGGAAAATAGAAAATTCACCGGCAGAAAAGGTATCGGTTGCCGGTACGCTGAAAAAGATCATGGAAAAGAGGGAGAGACTCAAATGAAAAAGCTGCTTCTTTCCGTGCTTCTCCTTGCATTCCTTTTCCCTGCTGTTTCCTTCTGTCAGGAAGCTGCAACGGAGCCGGGTTCTCTTATGCCTGCTGTCGAGATAAACTTTCCGGAAGGGGATGAAAACAGCAGGATGGTATCCTCTGTCAAGTTCCTGCTTCTGCTGTCGGTTCTTGCAGTTGCCCCTTCAGTACTTCTGCTCTGTACATCATTCATCAGAATCGCGGTGGTGCTGGATTTCATCAAGCGTTCCCTCTCGCTCCAGCAGGCTCCTCCGAATCAGATAATCATGGGACTGGCGGTTTTTCTTACCCTTTTTGTGATGTGGCCTGTTTTCGAGGATATCTATAACAATTCCTTCAAGCCTTTTTCGGAGGGGGAAATAGAGATTTCCGAAATGTACAGCCGTGCGGAGCAGCCCCTCAGGCTCTTCATGTACAATCAGCTGAAGGAAAATCCTGAAAATATCCGTCTTTTCATGAATCTCAGGGGACTCCCAAAACCGGCCAATCTGTCGGATGTCCCAACCTATGTCCTGGTACCGGCCTATGCTCTGAACGAGCTTACCGTAGCATTCAGGATAGGTGTTCTGATATTTATTCCGTTTGTAGTCATAGATATGATAGTGGCATCCATACTCATGTCCATGGGAATGGTGATGGTTCCTCCGGTGATGATTTCCCTGCCGTTCAAGCTTCTGGTGTTTGTTCTGGCAGACGGATGGAATCTGATAATCGGTCAGCTTCTGGGAAGCTTTGTATAGGAGAAAGGATGGAACTGGGAAACGCTGTATACATTTTCAAGACATCTCTTGTTCAGATTCTCATCATCGCATCTCCCGTGCTGCTGGTAAGCCTTGCTGTGGGGCTCATTGTGTCGCTTTTCCAGTCGGCCGCCTCGGTCCATGAACAGACTCTTGTATTTGTTCCCAAGATCATAGCAGTTATAGTTATCCTTATTTTCCTGGGGGGATGGATGTTCTCTTCCATGGGGCAGTATACGGTAAATATACTCAGGATGATTCCGGAGATGGTGAAATGAACTGGTGGCTTTTCTTTCCTGTTTTTGCCAGGATATTTGCACTGATGCAGACTGCACCCCTGCTTTCTTCCCGGAGCGTTCCCTTTACAGTCCGCGGGGCGGTTGCTTTATGTACCGCTTTCTGTGCCGTGCCGGCTCTGGAAGGAATAATGACTGTTCCGGTAGATCCCGCCGCTTACTATACCCTTGTGGCAGGAGAAGCCCTTATCGGTGCCGCCATGGGATTTTTCCTCAGGATAGTGTTCTCGGTCATGTCCTGTGCCGGGCATTTTATGGGAATCTTTTTCGGTGATATGTGCAATCCCGGAAAATCTCCCGTATCAGAACTTCTGAATTATGCCGGAGTTTTTGTATTTGTTGCAGTTTCGGGAATCTACAGCCTGTTCTGCATCGGAATCACAGCCTCCTTTAAGGCAATTACAGCCTACGATATATTGGTCTGCAGGACCGGAATGACAGAAATGCTTGTCAGTGGCTTTACCGGGATGTTTGCCCAGGCTCTGCTTACGGCGCTTCCGGTTCTTGCGGTGCTGGCGGTGGTTACCCTGGTTATAGGCATACTCAGGCTTCTGGATTTCGGCTGGTCTCTGACTCTCCTGACAGGAGTTCTGGTGCTGGTTTTTGCAATACCGTTTATCATGGACAGCTTCGGGCAGTTCATCAACAGCGGTTTTGATACTCTGACCCGATGGATTTCGGAGGGAGGAAGCCTGTGAGCGATGAAGTAAGGAATATCAGCGCCACCTCCAGCCGGATAAAGAAGGCGGCAGCAGAAGGGCTCTCTCCCGGAAGCGAAGAATTTTTCAAGGCCTTTTCTCTTTTTGCATTCCTGGTTACGGCTGCTGTTTTCGGAAAGTACTTTCTGGAATGCATCAGGGAAACCGTAAGCATTTTCATTGAGATGTCGGTAAACGGCATTCCTGACAGCAGTGCAGCCGCCCTTGCTTTCGGCTGTTTTGTCAGGGTATGTGTTCCGTTTCTTGCCGTAATGGCTTCCGTTGCATGGCTTACAGAGGTGAGTCAGGTTGGTTTTGTATTCAATCCCGGAAAAAGGGAAAACAGGAGAATAAAGATAAACATGAGTCCTGCCGCCCGCCGGACACGGCTTCTGATCCGTTTTATCAGGATTCCGGCTGTGGCTGCCGCAGTTTTTTTCGCTGTCAGGGAAGATTTCAATACCCTGGCTAGGATGACAGATCTCATGTTCACCTTTGTCTTTATGGGAATGGTCCTGCTTTATGTCGGAACCGTAATCCTGGTTTCCGCGGCGGCAGATTATCTGGCAGTCCGTTTCTTCCATAGGGAGGCCCTGAAGATGACAGATCGTGAATTCAGGGAAGAACAGAGAGAGGAAAACGGAGATCCGGCTGTAAAGGCCAGACTTGACAAAAGGATGAAACAGCTTTTGAGCTGAAGGGGCTTTGACTGATATGAACAGTAACAGAACAAAAAACAACATTTTCATTTCGTATATAGTTCTTCTGGTGGCGGCTATGATAATCATCCCGTTGCCGGTTCAGATTCTCGATATTCTGATGGCAGTGAATCTCCTTTTCAGCCTGGCAGTTCTTCTTCTGGTTATCTTTACCGAGAAGCCTTCCGGGTTTTCGGTTTTTCCGGCCATGCTTCTCGTTTCCACAATGTTCGGACTTGGTCTCAATGTTTCATCAACCAGGCTTATCCTGACCAAAGGGGCTGAATTCGACGGCAAGCTGGTCAGGGCTTTCGGGAATTTCGTTGTAGGTTCATCGGGAAAAGAGGGTCTGGTGGTCGGTTTTGTCATTTTCATTATTTTTATACTCATCCAGCTTATAGTCATTACCAAGGGAGCCAACAGAGCGGCCGAAGTTTCTGCCAGATTCAGTCTCGATGCCATGAACCAGAAAAATATGTCTGTGGAATCAGATGTGGCAGGGGGCTTCATTACCGCTGAAGAGGGAGAAAAAAGAAAAAGGGAATACAGCCGGGAAACCGACTTCTACAAGAGCATGGACGGTGCTTCAAAGTTTGTGTCGGGAAACGTAAAAGTAAGTATTTTCATTACGCTGGTCAACATTATCGGCGGTATGATAATCGGTATGCTTATCAGGGGAGAAAGCTTCTCGCTGGCAGTGGCCAATTACACTTCCCTTACCATAGGCGACGGTCTGGTAACACAGTTTCCGTCCATCCTGATTTCTCTGGCTACAGCTTTTATCGTAACCTCCGCAGACGGATCCGATACCCTGGCATCCGGTTTTGCAAAGCAGTTTTCGGGAAGACCTGAAATCTTCTACATAATTTCGGTTTTTTCCTTTATCCTTGTTTTTCTGCCCGGGTTCAGAAGAGCCTGGTACATTTTCCTTCTTCTGGGAATCCTGCTTGTCTATATCGGAAACAGACTGAAAAAAGGGACCGGTTCCCAAAAAGATACCGACAGTGACCCGGTGCCGGAAACAAAGCCGGCAGACAGGAGCATCAGGATATCACCGGTAACCGATATCCAGCCCCTTTATCTGGCTCTTGGGTACGGACTCTGCAATTTTGCCGGGGAGGACAGGACATTCCTGGACCGGATTACCGAACTCCGGAAAGAGATTTCGGCAGAGCTGGGATTTGCCGTTCCCGTGGTCAAGGTTATGGACGACCTTGATCTGGGACCGCTGGAATACAGCATAAAGATCAGGGATGTGGAAGCGGCAAGGGGCGTAACCCGTCTTAACCGTTTCATAGCCGTGGCCGACAGTGCCGGACAGACCGGAAACCTGGAGCGCGAATTCGGAGAAAGCTTCCGTGAACCTGTTTTCGGGAAAGAGGCCTTCTGGATTACTGCAGAGGAAAAAGAAAAGGCCCGGGAAGCGGGATGCATAGTTTCGGATATTCCGTCTCTTATAATCGTTCATATGGGGGAAATAATAAGGAGAAATGCGGCTATTCTTCTGGACAGGCAGACAGTCCAGTCAATGCTTGATACCCTTGCACGCCATTATCCTGCGGTAGTCAGGGAAGCACTCGATCACCTTACATTGGGAGAAATCCATAATGTTCTCAGGAATCTGCTGACAGAACAGGTTTCCGTACGGGATCTTCCTGCTGTTCTGGAAATTCTCTGCGACAATTCGGGCAGATCCAAGGATGCGGAATTTCTTACCGAAAAGGTACGTGTGGGACTCCGCAGACAGATTTCACATAAATATGCAGATGCCGGAATGACTCTTCATGCCGTTACTCTCAGCAAGGAAACCGAGGATAAGCTGGCCGAAAACCTGAAAGATATCAGATTCAGGGAAAAGCTTGCCTCTGCCATAACAGACCTTATCGGACACAGGAATATGGTTCTTCTGTGCCGGAAGGATTTCAGGAGTACCCTGGGGCTGCATCTTGCAGGAAAGCCTGAAAGGATTCCTGTCCTTACCCCTGAGGAGATTGCCTCCGATATCAGAATTGAATTTCACGGACGGGTAGAAATATGACAGGTGATTTGTCCGTATTGGCAGAAAGACTGGACAGGATAGAGAAGAAACTGGATTCATGCATTTCCGCGGCATCTGTACCGGAAAACATTGCCCTTATGTGCGAGCTGCTACAGCAGAACGATTTCTCCGGGCAGTTTATCAGAAAAACCGAAGAAATGCTCATGAACGAAGTTTCCTTCGGAAATCTCAGGAACAAGGCCTATGTTCTTAAAAAAACCAGGGATTTTATCCGTGACAGCATAATCATTTATCATGAAACAGAGCCTTATGTGCCTGAAATCAAGGTATTTCTGGGGCCTACCGGAGTAGGTAAGACCACAACTGTTGCCAAGCTGGCGGCAGAGAGTGTCAGAAAAGGGCGCCGTGTGGGAATCATAACCACCGATAACTACAAGGCGGGCGCCGACAGTCAGATAGAGAGCCTGGCCGGAATAATGAATGTTCCCTGTGTTTCTGTCTGCAGACGGGATGCTCTGGAAAAACAGCTGGAGGAGTGGAGTCCGGCCATGGATATGATTCTGGTGGATACTGCCGGAAAAAGTCCGGGGGACGAAATAAGCCGGACCGTGGAGATGCTTGCCGGCTGCGGCGAATCTGCCAGGAAATTTCTGGTACTGAGTGCTACCACCAAGACATCGGACCTGACAACAACCGTGAAACGATTCGGAAGCTTCGGGTACCATGCAGTAATATGCACAAAGACAGACGAGACATCTCATCTGGGTAATGTGCTTTCAGCCCTTTCGGAAACAGGCATCAGTATTGCCTACCTGACAACAGGGCAGAAGCTTCCGGGTAATATAGAAACGGCATCCAGAGATGTCCTGATGGGATATCTGGAAGGATTTTCAGCAGTGTAGGACAGAAGGAAAGTATGGAAACAGAAAATATAAAGACCAAAGAAGAACAGCAGGAAAAGGAACTCTGGATTAAGTACAAGACTACCGGAGACAAATACTGCGAGAACCAGCTGGTCAGGATGTATATGGAAATGGTCAAGAGAGAAGTTCATAAAATGCCTATAAAAGCCATTTCCGGTTTCGACTACAACGATTTTATCAGCTGCGGGATAATGGGGCTCCTGGAAGCAATCCGTGAATTTGATCTTAACAGAAAAAACAAATTCAGGACCTATGCCGTTTTCAGAATCAGAGGCTTCATCATAGATGAGATGAGAAAATTTGATTTCTTTCCCCGCACCGTTTATCAGAAAGCCAAGGAAATTGAATCTGTAATCAGGTACCTGGAGGAAAAGCTGGGGAGAACACCCAGGGAAGAGGAAATAGCGGAGGAAATGAACCTTACCGTGGAAGCCTTCCGCAAGACACTCAACCGGGTTTCCATCACCACAGTTCTTTCCCTGGATGAACAGAGATCCGTATGCGGTGATAATGACAAGCTTTCACTTCTCGATACTATCGAATCCCCTTTCAGCATGAACCCCGATGTCATAACCGAACAGAAGGAAATAAAAAAAGTGCTGACAGAGATGATGCTTCAGCTGCCTGAGAAGGAGAGGGCAGTTCTTAAGCTTTACTATTATGAGGAACTTACTTTGAAGGAAATCGGAGCCGTTCTGAATGTAACCGAATCCAGGGTCTCCCAGCTCCATTCCAAGGCGGTGCTTACCCTTCGGGCCAAGCTCTCCAATGCCAGAAGAGGCTTCTGATGATCTGGCTCCTTCTTGCCGTAAACCTGATATTCCTGATTGCGGCCCTTCTTTGCATACGGCACTATTTCAGGCGTATAACCAAGGAAATAAGCTCCCTGACGGATGAGTTCAACAGAAATGCCGAACGGAACATTATTCTTCTGGAAGATAAGATCAGAAAACTGGAAAACCCGGATGACAACACTGTTTTCAGAATAAAGGTGCTGCACAGGGAAGGGCTTTCCCATGCCGAAATAGCAGAAAAGCTCGGTCTTCCCCTTTCCCAGGTTTCATTTGTTATAGAATTTACAGAACAGCTCTGAGTGCAGCCTCCGCCACAGCCCGTTCATCCCAGGCTATAGGACCGTCTTTATATATAATTGAAGATTCATGCCCTTTTCCCAGGAGCAGGACAGTATCTCCGGACTGTGCAATTTCCACCGCCTTTTCTATGGCCTTTACCCGGTCCGGAATCCTGAAAAGGGAATCCTTCGGAAATCCCGGAACCACACCGCCGGCAATATCATCGATAACCGCCATGCTTTCCTCTCCCCTCGGATCCTCATCCGCCAGAATTATCACGTCGCAGTATTCGGAAGCAATCCTTCCCTGGATTCCCCTTTTTTCGGTATCTCTTTCCCCGGCCGAACCGAAAACCGCAATCAGCCTGTTTTTTGTATTCTTTTTCATCATTGGAAACAGCTTGGTAAAGGCTCCGGGAGTATGGGCATAATCCACTATCAGGCTGAAATCCTGGCCGCAGTCCACCACTTCCATTCTTCCCTTGACAGATTTTATGCTGCCGCTCAGGGCAAAAACATCCTCAGGCTCTGCCCCGGTAATCTTTATCACGGCCAGGGCTACACCCAGGAAATTCTCCACATTGAAAAGCCCCGGTATGTTTATCCTGCATTCATGGCTTTTTCCCTGAAAAACCGCACTGAAGGTGGTACCTGTGTTATCGGCACGGATATCTGCAGGATAGATATCGGCACTGCTATCTGTAAGGGAGTATGTGTATACGGGAACCTTGGAGGCGGAAACAAAAAGAGGGGCAAACCGGTCATTCTTGTTCACCACGTTGAAAAGGGAGCTTTTTCTGAAAAGATTTGCCTTGTCATCCGCATATTTTTCTATTGTTCCGTGAAATTCCAGATGCTCGTGGGATATGTTGGTCATGATCCCGGCCTTGTATTTCACATCGTTCAGTCTCATGGTTCTTTCCGAAAGACCGTGAGATGTGGATTCCAGAGCGGCATAGGAGCATCCTTTGCCCACCATTTCGTCCAGTATCATCATTATTTCCGAAGATTCCGGAGTAGACTGCCGGTACGGATTCTTGATTATGCTTTCTCCGTCCGAATATTCCACGGTGGAGAGAAAACCTGTCTTTAGCTTAAGCAGGTTAAGGAGCTGGAAAAGAAAAAACACCGAAGAGCTCTTTCCGTCTGTTCCCGTAACCCCTATGACATTCAGCCTGGAAGAAGGGTCGTTGTGCAGCGCGCAGGAGAGGGCGGACATGGCTTCCCTGGGATTTTCTGTTTCGATATATGTTATGTCTTCTCTGAGTGTCTCCGGAAGCGATGCTGTAAAGACAGCAACTGCCCCGTTTTTTACGGCAGAATCGATAAACCTGTTTCCGTCAGTGTGGATTCCGTCAAAGGCAAAAAAGGCAAAGTCCCTGTCGCATCTTCTGGAATCGTAGGTTACGCCGGCTATGTGGATATTGGTATTTCCCCGTACGGAGGAAATTTTGCAATGTTTAAGCAAATCAGATAGTTTTTTCATGTATAATATGTTATCAATAATAGTGGAAATCTGCAAGATTTCGGAGGAAATTATGTACACACTGAGAGTCGAGGACTGGTTTGCCGCCGCCCATTATCTTGAAAACTACCACGGCAAGTGCGAGAACCTTCACGGCCACAACTATAAGGTAAGAGTCTACGTATCCGGCAGAGAGCTGGGAGACGGAGGAATGCTTCTGGATTTTGCCGTGCTCAAAAGATATCTTAAGGAAATCCTTGAGCTTCTGGATCATAAGGATCTCAACAGCACCCCATATTTTTCCGGTCTGGAACCAAGTGCGGAAAACATCAGCCGTTTTATTTTTGAAAGACTGAAACCAATGCTTCCGTCAGGTGTTTTTCTTTCAGGTGTGGAAATATTTGAAACAGAGAAGAATTCCGTACTTTATCAGGAGGATTGAAATGAAGATTTTTGTAATTTCTGACATACACGGCAACGACGATTTCATGCCGGTGGCAGAAGCTGTTTCCGCTGCCGACCTGGTTCTCTGCGCAGGGGACCTTACCCATTTCGGCTCTGCGGAAAAGGGTATGATGATTGCCGAAAAGCTCCTTTCCCTTAACCCCTGCACCTGTTTCGTGTCGGGAAACTGCGATGACCCGGCCCTTGAGGAAATGCTGGCCGGCAAGGGAGTTTCCCTCCACGGAAAAAGCATCACCTTTGAAAAGAACGGCGAAAAGCTGGTAATATCAGGAATCGGCGGTTCCCTTACCACCCCCATGTCCACTCCCAACACCTGGACAGAGGAAGAGGCTGAAAAGCTTCTGGAGCAGCTGGATCCCGCAACAGATATCCTTCTTACACACCAGCCACCCTACGGCTCCCGGGCAGATATCGTCATGAAGATAAAGCACGTGGGAAGCAAGGCCCTGGAGAAGTTTATCCGGAGCAATTCTCCGGTCCTTTCACTCTGCGGTCATATCCATGAATCCTTCGGCATTTCCGAAACGGGAAAAACCAAGGTCATCAATCCCGGATCCTACCGGGAAGGACATTATGCCCTGCTGGAAGTTTCCGGAACAGGGGTTGTGAAAGCGGAACTGAAATAAAACAGTTGTTTTTTTGTCACTTTTTTAATATTGTATTGTTTATAAGTTAATCAGGAGAATTATCATGGGATTGAAACTGTTCAACACAATGGGACGCTGCGTACAGGATTTTGTACCGATAGAAGAGGGAAAGGCAGGATTTTACTGCTGCGGCCCTACTGTTTATAACTATGCCCATATAGGAAACCTCAAAACCTATATTTTCGAGGATTTTCTGAAAAGAACACTCATGTATCTGGGATATAAGGTAAAGCATGTAATGAATATCACCGATGTCGGTCATCTTACAGACGATGCGGATGACGGCGAGGATAAAATGGCCAAAAGTGCCCGGGAGAAGGGACAGAGCGTTTATGACATAGCCGATTTCTACACAAAGGCATTCTTCAACGACATAGACAGACTCAACATCATTCATCCAACCATCAGCTGTAAGGCCACCGAACACATCAACGAGATGATCGCTCTGGTAAAGACACTGGAGGAGAAGGGATATACATACGAGGCGGGAGGAAACATCTATTTCTCCATCGACAAGTTTCCGGAATACGGGAAGCTGGCATTGCTTGACAGGCAGAACCTTCAGGCCGGGGCCAGAATCGAGGTGGACGGCAACAAGAGAAACCCTCACGACTTTGTTCTCTGGTTTACAAAATCCAAGTTCGAGAACCACGCCATGATCTGGGATTCACCATGGGGAAAAGGATATCCGGGCTGGCATCTTGAGTGCAGTGCCATGAGCATGAAATATCTCGGCAAGCATTTCGATATCCACTGCGGAGGAATCGATCATATCAATATCCATCACACCAACGAGATTGCACAGTC
>JAZNLX010000032.1:0-6590 GCA_045579325.1 Spirochaetia bacterium | reverse complement strand
CACACACTACCACGGCACCGAGAACAAGTCCTATAGGTATAAGTACAAAGTTATAAGGAAGCTGTCCTATAAGCCCGCCGATCATGGAGCCTACCGGCATGAATCCCCCTTCGACACCGGTCATGAAAAAGACAAGCCCTGCAAAAGTATAGATAAGACCCTTAATCATCCTGATCACCTGACGGGGCGGCATATGGATAAGAGTAAACTGAAATACCGCAAACATGGCGGCAAGAGGCATGAGAGCCGCAGCCATATCCTTGATGACATGAGGAATAAGGGACAGAAACCCGTGACCGGAAGCTGTTTCCGCCACAGCGGCTGTTTCCTGTCCGCTTCCAGAACCTGAGCATATAAGTCCCAGTACCAGAACAGCCATAATAGGTCCGATGGATGCCATTCCGGTAAGTCCGAAACTGCTGTCACGGTTTCTGGAACTACCTCCCATGGAAGATGCAACACCCACACCCAGGGCAATTATAAGGGGAACTGTCATGGGTCCGGTGGTTGCTCCCCCCGAATCAAATCCGACGCCGATAAATTCCGGGCTTGTAAAAGCTGCTATACCGAAAACAGCGGCATAGAAAAGCACCAGAAGCCAATGGTACGGAATATTGAATACTATACGCAACAATCCCATTACGATGAAAAATCCGACTCCGAATGCTATCATGAAAATCAGGGCTGTTTTGGGGACAGCGGGATTCACACCGACTATCTGGGTTGCAAGAACCTGGATGTCCGGCTCTGCCACGGTAATGAAAAAACCGATGGCA
Organism: Spirochaetia bacterium; assembly: GCA_045579325.1. Lineage (GTDB taxonomy): Bacteria > Spirochaetota > Spirochaetia > CADAEX01 > CADAEX01 > CADAEX01. The sequence goes on along the minus strand of JAZNLX010000032.1, from coordinate 5,814 downwards.
AAGGAAACTGCAATGAGAAGAAAAAGATTCTTTTTTGCCGTAAGGGCCGCACCGACCTTCTGCCCGATAGGAATGATTCCCAGCTCGGCACCCATAAGAAAAAGTGTAAGACCGGCAATGACAAAGACACCTCCGGTCAGAAACCGGATCAGAGAATCATAGCCCACGGGTGCTATTGTAAAATTGAGCAAAACCACTATAAGCATGATTGGAATAACGGAAATACAGGTTTCTTTCAGTTTTACTACAATATTCATATGTAAAATATATCACTAAAATATTACGAAGACAACAATAAATTCAGACTATCCTGATAAAAATCCTGCTGTTCCTGAGGTAGTTGTAGGCGGTCTGCTTTTTTTCCGGAAGGTCGGAAATCACCCCTTCCTCAAAGCCGTGTCCCAGGAACCAGTCCGATGTTCTGGTGGTGAGGACAAATACTTTCTTCAGCCCCATTTTTCTGGCTCTTTCCACAAGATATTCCACCATTTTAGGCCCTACTCCCAGATGGGAATAGTTTTCATCCACGGCAATTCCTGCGATTTCTCCGGCACCGTCGGGAAAAACATGAAGTGCACAGGCTGCATGAACAGCTCCGTCTATCTCAAAAACCACATAATCGTTAAGAGCTTCCTCAATCATTTCCTCCGTACGCGGAAGAAGTATATCTTTCTTGACAAAAGGCTTCATGACCCTGAGTACCTCTCCCACCTCATCGAATCTCATAGGGCGGATACCGCTGTACTGGTTGGAATATACCATGGTTCCCGAACCGAGATTGGAGAAAATCTCCTGAAGCAGAACTCCGTCGTTGCACCCTTCCAGAATATGGACACGGGGAACACCGGCCTCGCAGGCTCTCTTGGCCTTTTCCAGAAGCTCAAGGGAATCGTCATATCTGTTCATGCGGAAAAACTGCTGAATGTCACCGAGACTGAAGTTATTTATCCTTCCGTAGCATGCCACCACTACCCCTTGGGGGAGAGAATAATCGGCCGCCATGAAACGGGGTCGCGATGTAAGGAAGAAAAGCTTGTCGGCTCCCAGCCTGGAAGCAGCTATGACAGCAAGCTCGTTGGATGCAATATTATACGGACGTCCAACGGAACTCCAGCCTACGCATGGAAGAATCGGAATAAAACCGTCGTCAAGAATTGTAAGGACTTCCTGAGTAAGGATTTTTTCGGCAAAACCGGTTCTCTGGTAATCAACTCCGTCCACCACTCCTATTCCTCTGGCCCTGACCCAGTTACCGATAACAGAGGTACAGCCGTAGGCAGAAAGACTGGTCATGATACGGTTTGCCACATCAAAGGCAGCCATCCTGACAAAAGGCATGATATCAGACCCGGTAATACGTACACCGTCTGACCACTCAGAGCTGATTCCGTAATCCGAAAGCACCTCGTCAATGCGTTCCTTGGCTCCCGGAACAAGCACGACTCTTATTCCAGACTCCTGAAGTTTGGCAATATCCCTGACAAGAAGCTTGAAATCGGGATTGCTTACAATATCGCAGTCAATCTTGATAACAAAGCATTTTCCCCTGAACTGGTGCATATACTGGAAAACTTCCCTGATTGTCTGCACCTGAATCTGTTCCGGACCGTGATCCGATGTAATATTTTCCATGGACTTATGGTACAATTATTTTCTTTTCTTTGCAAGATATATGACAATTCCCAGAACATACCAGCAGAGGGAGAAAATCCATACCTTCCAACCACCTGAAATTATTTCAGGCACATAGCACAGCAGGAGAATTCCCATAAGGGCATAAGGAATAAAATTGCCCCCCCTGAGAATAAAGTACTTCCCGGGATCCTTCTTTCTTGCGGCAATAAGGGAAATGATGTTTATGAAAACAGTTACCGTGGTCAGAAGCACCCCGAAGCTGACAATATAGCTTACAAATGACGGAAAACAGACCACCACACCCGAAACCGCAGCACAGATCAGAACCGGCACCACAGGGGCACCGTTTCTGCCGTATACGGAAAAAGATACGGGAAAAAGCCCCTTCTCCGCCGCCGCACGGATGGTTCTTCCGCTGAGGGCAAACATGGCTATTATGGTGGTAAAAAGGGCAAGAACGGCGGCTACCGATATTACCTTGGCTATCCACGGGTAATCTACCAGAGCCGTAAAGCTTGCCGCATAAAGCGGAATAAACGTCATATCAGGATTTTCTTTCAGGTAGGAGGCGGAAACCAGCCCCACAGTTGCAACTATGACAGAAATGTAAAGCACCATTACAATGCCCATGGCTACCAGCATTGCCACGGAAATGGTTCTCCTGGGATTCCTTACCTCGGAAACCATGAACGCCGCAGCCACAACGGCACTGTAGCCCATCATGGCGGTAGGAGCGGCGGCCAGGAAACCGGTACCTCCCAAAGCGCCCTGGGTAAAGAAAGGACTTAAGCTGCCGAAATCCCAGTTCCCGCAGGTAAATGCCACAAAGACATAGACTGAAAGGGATACAACCAGGGAAACCACCAATACCGTATCGACCCTGGTGGTAAAGGAAAAATTGAAAATGTTTATCAAGGCACATAGAAAAATGGAAACCAGAGCGGCGGGAATGACTATATCCATACCGATATCAAAGCCGGCGCTTATGTAGATTCCCACGTACATTGCCGAAAAGGCGGTGGCCATTATGTTTGAATAAATGTATCCCCAGGTGGAGATCCAGCCCCAGAGGATTCCTGTTTCAGCCCTCTTGCCAAGAGCCATGGCAGGAAATACAAAAACCCCTCCGGAACGGGGATAAATAGAAGCAAGCTCTGTACAGACAAGACCGTAGAACAGCATGAGAAAGCCACCGATGATCCACGATAAAACAGCCGCGGGGCCGGCCATGTAGATTGTCAGACCGGACAGGGAGAATATGGCACTTCCCACCATGCCGCCGGCAATAAGCATAATACAGGAAAAAAGACCTATACCTTTTGAATTGTTTTCCATACCGGAATTTTACTATTATAAAGTATTTTTTTACAATATGTTTTTTTCAAAGCTTATTTAAAAAAACAGTTGATTTTTGAAACTTTTTAAAATATAATAAACACATGATTGTTAGAATAGATTATCTAAAGCAGCTTATAGCACACAAGGATAAAAAGGAAATCAAGATCATAACAGGGGTCAGGGGATGCGGAAAATCGGTATTCCTTGAGCAGTTCAGAAAAATTCTGACCAGTAAGGGAATTGAAGAGAGGTTTACCCAGCTAATTCCCATGGAAGATCCGGAATTTGCAAATCTCCGCAACTGCAAATCTCTTTTCCAGCATGTGGTTTCCAGACTGCAGAAAGAGGGCATGAACTACATAATCATAGATGAAGTCCAGCTGTGTCCCGACTTTCATAAGGTAATCTTCAATCTCTTCAATATGGAAAATACCGATATCTATATTTCGGGATCCAATATCTCGGTTGTATCGGAAAAGCTTCTGGCAGCCATTAAGGAAAAGCCTTACATAATGAGGATGATGTCTTTCTCCTTCGGCGAATACCTGGAGGAAAAGAAACAGCTTCTGCACAAGGGTTCCATATCAGAACTCAACCTGCTGAACAGCTTCCTGGATTATTCGAAATACGGCAACTTCCCTTTCACCGTACAGCTGGCAAGAAACAGCCGCAACATCAGCCACTACCTTACAGGACTCTACAACACGGTGATAGTAAAGGATATAGCATCCAGACACCCTATAAAGGAAATAAATGTACTGGATTCTGCCATAAAATTTATGCTCAAGAATATCGGGTGTTCGGTTTCATCCAAGAAGCTCAGCGACATCCTGACAATGGTAGGAATCAAGACCACCCAGCCTACAGCAGAAAATTATCTGAAATATCTGGAAGAATGCTTCCTTTTTTATAAGGTGGACAGATACGACATAAAAAACAAGGAACACCTTAAAAGCCTTTCCAAGTATTATACTGCCGATATAGGTATAAGCAATCTTCTTACCACCAAGACAGACATGAATACAATTCTCCGCAATCTGGTGTTCCTGGAGCTGAAAAAGCAGGACTACGAGATCTACGCCGGCAAGATCGGAAGTCATGAAATCGATTTCATGGCAGTAAGGAACGGAGAAACACGCTACATTCAGGTAGAAAGCTTTGCAAAAGACAACAAAGCTCTTGACAAGAGGCTCAGGTCCTTTAAGATGATAAAGGACTATTATCCGAGAATTCTTATTTCCCTGGATAAACCTGAAGGTCTGGAAGCATCGGGCATAAAATCGGTAAATGCCCTGGATTTTCTGAGGAACGGACAGCTTTGATGAAAAAATTTATTCCGTTCATTCTGATTCTTCTGCTGTTCTCATCATGCTCTACTTTTTTTTATACACCGGAAGACAGAAATTATCTTTCATCCTCGAAGAAATGTTCAAGAAATATCTATGCTCTCGGGGTAAAAGATTCATATGAACTGGAAAAATTCTTTATGGCCAACAATCCAAAAGCCGATAAAAAGAAAGTAAGGCGTCTTGCAGGTTACTATGTTTCCGAAGCACGCCTGGAAGGGATAAATTCAGACATAGCTTTTGTGCAGATGTGTCTGGAAACAGGCTTTCTCCGCTTCGGCGGTCTGGTAAAGCCGTGGATGCACAATTACTGCGGACTCGGTTCCACCGGCAGGAAAAATCCGGGGGACAGGTTTCCGTCTGAAGTCATAGGGGTACGGGCTCACATCCAGCATCTGCATGCATATGCAACACCTGCCGGGAAAAAATTAAAGAACAGGCTGGTCGACAAGCGTTACAGCTATGTACAGCCCAGAGGCAAGGCTCCTACCGTATGGAAACTGACAGGAACATGGTCTGTGGACAGAAATTATGGCAAAAAGCTTGATTCGCTTCTGAATCAGCTTGAAAAATATTAAACCGGAGAAACAAGGTGAAAGAATTTGAATCTTTTCTGGTTGCTGTAGATGATGTTGTATGGGGTCTCCCTACAATTATCCTTATTCTGGCAACAGGTATCATTCTTACTGTAAGATGCAGGGGAATTCAGTTTACAAAGCTTAGATATGCTTTCAAAGCTATTTTCAAGAAACAGGACAATAAGAGCCAGGGTGAACTTTCAGGGTTTGCCGCACTTTGTACAGCTCTTTCGGCAACTATCGGTACAGGAAACATCGTAGGTGTAGCAACAGCAATTGCAGCCGGCGGTCCCGGTGCCCTCTTCTGGATGTGGATTGCCGCAATCCTGGGTACTGCGACAAAATATGCAGAATGTATGCTTGCAATCAAATACAGGGAAATCAATCCTGCCGACGGTCATATCCTCGGAGGTCCGTTCTACACAATCGAGAAAGGTATGGGACAGAAATGGAAATGGCTTGCTGTAACATTTGCCGTTTTAGGAGCACTGGCCGGACTTATGGGTATCGGAACAATGTCACAGATCAACGGTATCACTTCCGCCATCACCAATGTTTTTGACCCTAACAACCAGAATATTGCATTCACATTCTCCGGCAACTCTTACTCCTGGGCTACAGTTATCGGAAGTATCTTTGTCACACTCTGCGTGGCATTCGTAATCATCGGAGGAATCAAGCGTATTGCAAAAGTCGCATCCGTAGTTGTTCCTTTCATGGCTGCCCTCTACGTTTTCATCGGTCTCAGCGTTATTGTAATGAACCTTACAAAGATTCCGGACGCTTTTGTACTTATTATCCAGAATGCATTCGGATTTACAGCAGTTGCCGGCGGTGCCTGCGGATTTGTTCTCAAGCAGATCACAGACTCCATGCAGAAAGGTATTGCCCGCGGTATCTTCTCCAATGAAGCAGGT
>JAZNLX010000031.1:0-2482 GCA_045579325.1 Spirochaetia bacterium | reverse complement strand
GAATGTACCGTTCAAGTGCAGCCGGAGGAACAGTGATTGAAGCTGACGGACCGGTGGAGGCCCTTTTCAAGGTGGGTCCGGGAGCAACACTTGAGCTCGAGAACGTAACTCTTATCGGAGAAAACAAAGACAATCACGGTCTTATCTGGTTTGACAATCCGGAAGATGTAACAAGTGAACTTGTTACAAAGGTTACACTTACAAATGTTAATGCAGTAGCCGACAAGAGCATTATCTGCCCTACATACCATAACGAAGCAACAGCTGCATGTGGAGCAACCGGCGGTTGTTCACATCCGATGAATGCCGATATTGTCATCAAGGGGGGCAAGTTTACCAGAACAGGAACAGCGTTTGATTCTTCAATCTTGCGTAAAACCATCTTTGTTGTCAGTTCAAAGCTGACAATGGAAGATGTAGAAATTGTATCTGCAGTTTCTCCAGGTGTAGAAATTTCCGGTTCATTTCTTGCAGATGCATATCCTTCATGGTATGGACACAACGCCGGAACTTCTTCAATCAAAAACTGTACAATCACCAATAAAGCCACAACGGGCCCTTATGAAGACTGGATGGGTTCTGCGGTAACAGTATCCCAATCGGGAGCAGTTGAAATTGAGGGGGGAACATACACAGGTCTCTATGCTTTCTCTTCTTTAAACGGAGCTGTCAACCCTGACGGAACAATTACTGCAACAGATGTAACATTCAGCGGAAGCATAGAAAATGTAAACAAGACAGGCGGAGACGGAATTATTTCTGTCAACGGAACAGATTACTGATTTAAAGGTCTGCCTTGAATAAGCCCCGTTTCCGGACGGGGTTTTTTTATTTTGTAAGACAATATGCTGAATTCCGGGAAATCCATATTGACTTCATTTATTACACCGTATGGGGATTCAACTATACTCGAAACATTGGCAGCCCAGGAAAAAAGCTGTGCTTCAAAAGACCTTTGCGAAAGCAGAAAAAAATCTTAAGCCATTGTCTGCCTGGAAAGCTCCGCTTCGCTTGGGCGGATATAGATCGGTCCCGAATTTTCGGGATCGGTTATTCCCTGAGCGAAAAGGTATTCTCCTAACCTGATACAGGAATGTATGCGGCAGTCGTTCCAGTCGGAAGCTGTACGGAGATCTGCCTCATTGCCGAAAAGCTCCATGACAGCCGGAGCATAGGAGCCGGTGAGAAGAATCCTGCCGTATTCTGCAAAAAGGGCAGGGAGTTCATTTTTCCCTATATCCAGGAAATCGGTTTCCCTTTTTCCGTTTCTGTATACAGCTGTAAACACCTTGCCGCTTTTTGCATCCAGTACCGGCATTACCGCTCCATCGAAGTAGTCGTATCCGTATGCCAGGATATCCAGGGAAGGTACGGAAACCATGGGAATTCCCCAACCGTCGGAAAGCCCCTTGGCTATGGACATTCCTATACGGAGCCCTGTGAAGGAGCCAGGTCCTTTGGCACAGACTATGAGATCGGTGCTTTTTTTATCTGTTCCGGAGCTTTCGTACAGATGATCTATCTGTGCAAGCAGGGTTTCCGAATGGCGGAGGCCTGCTTTTGCTGTATAGGTGTAGTATTTTTCATCAACCCTGAGACAGATTCCCAGAATGTCTGTGCCGGTATCAAAGGCAAGTACTGTCATAGCTCAATTCCTTTTATCTCTATTTCCCTTTCCTCGGGACCGATGACATTTACGGTTACATCTATCCTGTTGTCGGGCATGGAGTCTGCAATGTTATCGCTCCATTCGATTACACACACGCCGCCTCCGGTAAGAAGCTCCTTTCCTCCCGTCATCTCAAATTCCTCATCCCCGAAAATACGGTAGGCATCCATGTGGTAGAGGGGAAGTCTTCCCTCATATTGGCAGATTATGGTGAATGTGGGGCTTTTGACAGTGTCCGAAATCCCCAGCCCCAGAGCTATTCCCTTGGTAAATACGGTTTTTCCCGCACCCAGGTTGCCGTTGAGGGTGATTACTGAATCGGGAACCAGTTTTTCTGCCAGTTTTCTGCCGATTTCCAATGTTTCCTGCGGACTGCGTGTTATGATTTTCATTGCTCTGATTTTATTTGAATTTTCCTATTTCTTCAAGACTGGCATTACACAGCTTGACTATGGTTTCTGCCGATTCCTTCAGCTTCTCATCCTTTCTGAGCTCTATGTCCAGCCCTTCAAACTTTATGTTAAGTGCGAGGGTGGTCCTTATTTCCTCGAAATTTTCTGCCAGAAGGTTAAATTTTTCGTCATCATCCTTTTCTATTGCTTCCAGAACAGCGGTAAAGTAGTTCTTGAGTACCGAATACTGGATAAATTCGATTTCCATCCTGGAAAATGCGGAAACTTCCATCTTTTCCACATCCTCTATCTTCATTCCTGCCAGCTCTGTCAGGTTTTCCTTATGGTAGAGCACCCGGTTTATGGCTATGCTGTCCATATAGAAACCGTTCTGTTCCAGCCATGGGAGAAGCCCGATAAG
>JAZNLX010000030.1:0-9039 GCA_045579325.1 Spirochaetia bacterium | reverse complement strand
CGTTTACCACTACCTTAGGACAACCCTTGGCCTTAAGCTTTTCAGCCAGGAGTTCTACTGCCTTCTTTGTGTTTCCGTAAACGGAAGTATATGCAATAACGATACCGTCTGTCTCGATTCCATAGGAAGACCATGTGTTATAAAGGTTGAGATAGTATCCCAGGTTTTCTGTAAGTACAGGTCCGTGAAGAGGACAGATTTTCTGAATGTCCAGGGTTGCAGCCACAGAAAGAAGCTTCTGTACCTGTGCTCCGTACTTTCCTACGATTCCGATGTAGTATCTTCTGGCTTCGCATGCCCAGTCCTCTTCCACATCGAGTGCTCCGAACTTTCCGAAACCGTCTGCAGAGAAAAGAACCTTGTCCAGTGAATCGTATGTCACCATAACCTCCGGCCAGTGAACCATAGGGGCGAAAACAAAAGTAAGCTCGTGCTTTCCGAGAGAAAGTGTTGTTCCGTTTTCCACCACCACCTGCTTTTCCTCGAAAGAATCTCCGAAGAACTGTCCGATCATGGTAAATGTCTTTGAGTTTCCTACAATCTTTGCCTCAGGATAAACCTTGAGAAAGTTTGCAATATTGGCCGAATGATCCGGTTCCATGTGCTGAACCACCAGATAATCAGGCTTTCTGCCACCCAGTGCTTCTGAAAGGTTATCAAGCCACTGATGTGTGAAATTTATGTCTACTGTATCCATTACGGCAATCTTTTCGTCCATGATAACATATGAATTGTATGACATTCCGTTCGGAACCACATACTGTCCTTCGAAAAGATCTATTTTATGGTCATTGACACCTACATATATGATGCTGTCTGTTACTTTGCTGCTGCTCATATTTCCTCCATACTTATATATAAATAATATTAATAAGAAGCCCACAAGTCAAGCAAAAAAAAGCGGCCGTTTCCGGCCGCTTCCGTTATATAAGTCTAAGAAAACTTAGCCTACGATAACCATTGAGAATACCATTACGAAGAGGGCTACAGACTCTACAAGACCGAGAACGATAAGGTAGTTAGAGAAACCTTTTCCTGTGCTAACCTGTGCATCAGCTGCTGCTGCACCTGCTGCTCCCTGGAACCATGCGGAAAGACCCATACCGATACCACCGAAAAGTCCTGCACCGAGGATAAGACCAGGATCTGCTGTGTCTTTTGCTGCAAGAAGAGCGTTCATAAGAATCATACCGTAAATTGTCTGTGTAAATGGTGCACCTACGAAAGTAAGAAGAAGGAAAGGTGCTGGCTTATTCTGTGCATAACATTTTTTCCATGCACCGATAGATGCCATACCTGCTTTTCCAATTCCAATAGCTGAACCTGCTGCTGCAAGAGCAAATGCTGCTCCAATTCCCATCAATCCTAACATATATTTTCTCCTTTAATATTTACTATTTGTCCCTCTGGACAATAAATTTATTATTTTTTAAATGGAGAGTATCTGAAACCACTCCATTCCAATCCTACTCTTCCACCGAATTCCAATGTGTTCAGACGAACACCGTGTACAACGATTGAAAGAAGGGCCAATACCATGTTAAAGGCATGAGCCGCAAAAAGGATAACTGCGCCGATAATCATTCCAGGTACACCCATTGATTCTGCCATACCGCCTGCCATTGCGTTGAAGCTTGAAGCTACCGCAACTGTAGCAAGACCTACAGCGAAAAGTCTTATGTATGATACCAGGTTAGCGAACATACTTACTGAGTCCAGGACCTTCATAGGGGACCATGCAAGACCCATGAGAGCTCCCTTTGCAAAGTTGCCGTTCTGCTCTGAGAAGAGACATACGATTGCAAATCCTGCTCCTGCAAGAGGCCATGTAATCGGACTGAAACTTTCAGCGCCGAGTACGAACTTCTGTGCAACAAAGTATGATGCCACAACAATCAGCATCCATCCGAAATCAGCCCAGGCTGCAAGAGAAGGCATCTTTCTTGCAAAGCTGATTACAAGACCGAGAAGGAGGTGTGCAATACCGATCCAGAAACAGAAATTCTTGATAAATGCTTCTGTATCAACTGTGCTGCCAACCGCATCCGGGAAACTGGCAATACTTGGAATAACCAGGCTTCCGAGGAATGTGTTTCCTACAATGGTCTGTGAACCGAACCATGTTCCCGTAATTGTACCCCATATCACCGTACCTAAGCTTAAGGTCATGAGGAGTACGAATACCTGCTTCGGTGCCTTTTTGGCCACAAGCAATGAGAGGATAAGGAAGATACATCCGTATCCGGCATCACCTACGATCATGGCAACGAAAAGTGAGAAGAACATCAGGAAGAACATACTGATGTCAGCCTCTTTGTATCCCGGTGTAATATCCAGGAACTTGAACAACGGTTCGATGATCTGAACCCATTTTGGATTTCTGATCAAGCTCGGAGGATTGTCTTCTCCTTCCGGATCTCTGATAAGAAGTGCCCAATGGTTTTTCGCAGCTACAGACTTAAGGTCCTTAACCACGTCTTCAGGTACATATCCGTCGATATATGCAAGTTCATCTTCAACCTGCATGTCTGCACTTACGGCTTCAAACTCGATTTCTTTTTCAAGAAGCTTGATTCCGTTTGTAATAATATTTTTCTCTACTGCAAGAGCTTCGAGTTCCTTGTTTACATCTGCAATTGCTGCATCCAGTTCTGCAATCTTCTTTCCGAGTTCGGAAATTCCGGCTGCAGGGAGTGCAAATGCTTCAGTTTCAGGAATCTCACCTGTTGCAATAATGAAAACCTTGTTTTTGTCTGCACTTACGGTGAAATATTCTGTGTTTTCAGAAATTTCTGCAAGTTTATCCTTTGCAAGCTCGTAAAATCTAAGCTCAACCCCTTTTTCTTTGAGGAAAGCCACGTCTGCAGGATTGAAATCACCCCACGGTTCAAGGCTCTTCTGATCCTTGAGAAGCTTTTCTTTTTCATCGCTGAGTGCCTTAAGCTTATCGCCGAGGCCTACAATCTTGTCTGCAAGCTTTTCGGCTGTCTTCAGGTCACCTGTCTTGTTCTTGTCTCCGGCAATTTTCTGTGGGAGAATGAACAGGCAGCGTTCAAAGAGCCCTTTCTTGTCGTTCAATGCGGAAAGTTTATCGCTTCCGGCATAGATTCTTTCGATATGAACAAGTCCGAGATCTCTGAGATTTTCAAGAGCTTCTTCCCTTTCACAGTCGAGAACCACGAGGGAAACTTTTTTCATTTTAACTATTGCCATATTATGCTTCCCTTACCAGTTTCTTCTTTGATATTTTTCCTCTTACAACGGCTGCTGTCTGCTGGTCTCCGAGATATACCTGAATAGCTCTGATGTTATTCTTTGTCTCAGGGATCTTAACCTTTTCAAAGAGGTTTACTCTCTGAGAGGTTACGCGCAGCTCCGCATCCAGAAGTTCGAGCTGTCTTTCAAGAATCTTGAGCTCTTCGTCGCATGCCAGAAGGCCGGAAACCTTCTCTACAGCGGCATCGACCCAGAGTGGCTGTCTGAACAGGTCGTATTCGATCTGTTCGAACTCGATTCCTTTGAATACAGGAATATCAACTCCCGCAATGTTACCTTCTTCTGTTTCAAGAGATTTAATTCTTACAAGCTTATCAAACTCAACTTTTTCACCGAATACATCAACCCATGAGAAGATTTCTCCCTCGAGTTTCTTTCTGATTTCCTGCTTAGCCTTTACATCACCTTCAAGACCTCTGATAACGAGCTGAAGCTGCTGTTTCTTGAGCTGAAGTGTAGGAAGGAATCTTTTGTATCTCTTGAGAGCATCCTTCTGCTTTTTCTGTTCATTCTTAGTCAGTTTGATATTTGCCATAGGTCTCAGTCCTCTTTTGGCCAGAACTTGTTCAGGAGTTCTGTTCTAAGTCCGGTCTCTTCCTTGGAGAAGCACTTTGAAAGGATTTCCCAACCCTTGTCGAGAGCTTTTTCGAGAGGAATGTTTACAGAGAGAGCCATGAGCTGCTCTTCGAACATAGCACCGTATTTAAGAAGCTTGTTGTCCCAGTCTGACATTCTGAAACCCATAGATTTCTTTTCGAGAGACTCTTTGTAAGCGGAATAAAGCTTAATCATACCGTCCATGAGAGCTCTGTGGTCTTCACGGGTATCCTTGTTAACCTGCTGCTTAAGTCTGGAGAGTGATCCGAATGGCTCGATTCTTCCGTTCTTAAGATAGAACTGTCCCTCTGTGATGTATCCTGTGTTGTCAGGAACCGGGTGAGTTACGTCGTCACCAGGCATTGTTGTAACAGCGAGGATTGTGATTGATCCGGCACCTTCGAAGTCAACAGCCTTTTCGTATCTTGAAGCGAGCTGTGAGTAAAGGTCTCCAGGGTAACCACGGTTTGAAGGAACCTGTTCCATTGTAATAGCATTTTCTTTCATTGCATCGGCAAAGTTTGTCATGTCTGTGAGAAGTACGAGTACCTTCTTTCCTTCGAGAGCGAAGTGCTCTGCAACTGCAAGAGATACGTCCGGTACGAGGAGACATTCTACGATTGGGTCAGCAGCTGTGTGTACGAAGAATACTGTTCTGCTGAGAGCTCCACCTTCTTCCAGTGTTTCCTTGAAGAAGAGGTAGTCATCGTATTTAAGACCCATACCACCGAGGATGATCATGTCTACTTCGGCCTGCATGGCGATACGAGCAAGAAGTTCGTTGTATGGCTCACCGGATGATGAGAAGATAGGAAGCTTCTGTGATTCAACGAGAGAGTTGAATACGTCGATCATCGGGATACCTGTTCTTACCATGTTCTTTGGTACAATTCTTCTTGCAGGGTTTACTGAAGGTCCACCGATCTCACTGAGGTTTTCATTGAGTGCAGGACCGTTGTCTCTTGGCTTACCGCTACCGTCGAAAATTCTTCCGAGGAGGTTTTCTGAGCAGGAGATCTTCATTGGGTAACCGAGGAATCTTACTTCGTCACCTGTGGAAACACCTTTTGCTCCGGCAAATACCTGGAGAGAAACTTCACCCTTATTGAGTCTGATAACACGAGCAAGTGATTTTCCGTGTGCTGAAGAAACTTCAGCAAGATCGTCATTCTTTACGTTATCAGCTGTAACTGTAATTACGTTTCCTGTAATTGATTCAATTTTACTATAAATCTTGCGCATTTCTTCCGTCCCTTATTTTATTTTTGCAAGCAGGTCAGCTGCATTTTCATCAGTACCGGTCTGTTTTGATGCAAGTGTTTCAAGAAGTTCTGCTTCTTTCTGTTTGAATGCATCGCTTCCCCAAACTGATCCGTTGTAGTCAAGGAACAGCTGTCTGAGCTGGTTGAAGTAACCTCTGGCTTCATCTTTTACTGTGAAGTCAAATGTTGCAGAAAGAATCTTGAGAAGGATATTGAAAATATGCTTCTGTCTTTCTACAGGAACGGCTGCGTCAACTTCATCGAAGGAGTTCTGCTGGATGTAAACAGAGTCCAGAAGTTCTTCCTTAAGATAAATGATGTAGTCTCCGATACTTGTTCCTTCTTCACCTACTACCTTCATCATCTGAGCAACATCACTTCCTCTGAACATGATGTTTCTTGCATATTCTGTGAAGTCAGGAGCTACTGCACCGCCGGCATACTTACTCCAGCTGTCCAGTGGGTGGATTGCAGGATACTTTCTGGCGTCAGATCTTTCTCTTGAAAGTCCGTGGAATGCACCTACTACCTTAAGTGTAGCCTGTGTTACAGGTTCTTCGAAGTTACCACCTGCAGGGGATACTGTTCCACCGATTGTTACAGATCCGATTGAGCCGTCTCTGAGTTTTACGATACCTGCTCTTTCATAGAAAGATGCGATTGTTGATTCGAGGTAAGCTGGGAATGCTTCTTCTCCAGGAATCTCTTCGAGACGTCCTGACATTTCTCTCATGGCCTGAGCCCATCTTGATGTGGAGTCAGCAAGGAGAAGAACGTGGAGACCCATCTGTCTGTAGTACTCACCGAGAGTTACAGCTGTGTATACTGATGCTTCACGGGCTGCAACAGGCATGGAAGATGTGTTACAGATGATCATTGTTCTTTCCATGAGGGAACGACCTGTCTTAGGGTCGATAAGTTCAGGGAATTCCTTAAGAGTTTCTACAACCTCACCGGCACGTTCACCGCAGGCAGCTACGATTACTACGTCAACCTCTGCGTTCTTTGATGTGATCTGCTGGAGTACTGTCTTTCCTGCTCCGAAAGGACCAGGGATACAGTATGTTCCACCCTTTGCTACAGGGAAGAATGTGTCGATAAGTCTTACCTTTGTGATCATTGGGTCAACCGGTTTGAGTCTTTCGGCATAAGCGTCGATAGCTCTCTTAACAGGCCACTGGAAACACATTGTAAGTGGGTAAACATTTCCCTTTGTATCTTCGATTTCAGCAATCTTTTCGTTTACTGTGTAGTCACCTTCAGCAGCAATGGACTTGATCTTGTAAGAGTCATACATGTTGAAAGGAACCATGATTCTGTGGTTGAAGATACCTTCCGGAACGATACCGATGGCATCTGCTCTCTGGATTGAATCACCAACTTTTACGGATGGTGTGAAGTGCCATTTCTTTTCTGCTGGAAGAGCGTCAAGATAAACACCTCTTTCAAGGAAGAATCCACTGTGCTCAGCAAGCTTTGGAAGCGGGTTCTGGAGACCGTCAAATACCTGTCCGAGAAGTCCAGGTCCCAGTGTAACCGCAAGCATTTCGCCTGTGAGCTCTACATCGTCTCCCTCGGCGATACCTCTGGTCATTTCATAAACCTGCAAGTCGGCATATTTACCCTTGATTCTGATAACCTCGGCCTTGAGCTTCTTAACGCCTTCGGATGTGTTTACTACAACATATCCGATTTCGTTCATCAGGACGTCGCCGAATACCTCAATGGTAATCATGTTGCCGTTTACACCGACAACCTTGCCCTTGCTCTTCTGTTCTATAATTTCACTCATAAAATACCTCTAAAAAAATTCTATTACCAATTTAAAAAAACAGAATTACCCATTCTTTCTTGCAACTGCAAGAATATCTGCATATATCTTTTCGTATTCCTGCTGACCGACCTCTCTGTTGAGAAGAGCCCTGCGGTTGAGAAGCTGGAGCTTAAGAAAGTAGATAATCAGCTTACCGGTGTCGAAAAGGTGTCCTGCTTCGAGCATGTCAAGAAATTCCCATCTTGCACGGTCAAGAACTCTTTCGCTTTCCAGCGGTGATGACTGGTTAAATGCTTCCCTTGCAACCTCAGCAACTCCGGCCTCGCCAGGATTGTCTGCGATATACTTTTCAGCATCTGTTCCTTTCTTTGCAGCTCTGAGCTTTACAAGTTCACTGCGGAGAGTGTTTTCCCAGTCATACCAACTCCGGAGAATCGGATCGGAAACAACAGTACCCTGAACAGGAAGAAGAAGTGAAGCCTTGATGCTTTCAAAATCTTTTTCTGAGACTGTAGTTTCGCATGCACTGAGAAATTCTTCTTCAGTCATGAACTTTTCTGCTTCCAATGAGAGCATTGGTAAAGAAGCAACAGTATAATAGTATTGATTTGCCAAGGCTTATGCCTCCGCTTTTTTAATCCCCTCAGACAACAGCTTAGCAAGTCTTGGGTTCAAATAATCTGAGAATACTTCTGCTATTCCTTCTGCAGAAAAATTGTGATAAGCAGAACCGTCTTTTGCGGATACGTGGAATCCGGCGTCAATTGACTTTGAAACCTTGAAATCCAGTCCGGCCTTTACTTTGTCAGCAAGCTTGCCCTTAAGGTAATCTTCAGTAGCTTTGATATCCTTTTCTGAAAGGAGAACTTCCAGTTCGGCACTATCATCACCTTTCCATGATGAAATCAGCTTTGCGATTGCTTCGCCCATAAGCTTTTCATCCATTGCACCTTTGATTTCTTCTTTGAGAATTACATCAAAAAGGTCTGTAATCTTTTCGCGGATATTGAGAACGAGGTCTCTGCCGGCCTGTTTGATAGCTTCCTCTCCGGAAACCTTGCTTTTTGCAGCTTTTTCTTCTGCATCAGCTACGATAACAGAAGCTTCCTTCTTGGCATCGGCTACAATAGATTCCGCTTTTGCCTGCGCATCCTTTACAATCTGCGCAGCTTTCTCTTCGGCACTTTTAATACCGTCTGTCTTGATTTTATCAATCAATTCCTTTACTTGAACTTCCATAATTAGATCCTCTCGCAGCGTAATTATTTGGATAAAGCTTATACTTAATGAAAAAAATAATCAATATAAACAATATAATTAATTACAGATTCTGCAGATATGAGGATTATTTCCTTAAAAGCAGGTTGCTTCTTTTTTCGGCAGCCAGAGTGGTAGGTGCGCCGTGTCCGGGAAATATGAGGTATTCGCCGGAAAGTCTGAAAATCTTCTTTCTTATGAGAGCTGTCATGGCGTGCTGTTCCTTGAGCCCCGGAGTCTCGCCCGTGTAACCGGCCTTGATGGTATCTCCCGTAAAAAGCATGTTCTCCAGCTTGAAGATAAGGGAATCGTCCGAATGACCCGGAATAGGGATTGCGGTAACCTTGAGTCCGGCAATATGGAGAACCGTCTCCTTTTCGATAAGCTCTGTCCTGTATCCGTGAATCACCGGTTTCATGGCATAGATCCTGGCATTGTATATCTTCATGAGGGTGGGAATTCCCCTGGTGTGGTTGGAATGGGAATGGGACAGAAGCACATGAGATATGTACAGCCTGTTCTTTTCTATAAGATTGAGCATGCTGAGGTCAAAGGAGCCCGGATCCACCAGTATGGCTTCCCTGGATCTTTCCTTGCTTATGAGATATGTGTTGGTGAACTCGTAGGGGCGGAATATTGTAAATACTTTCAACGGCCGCTCCTCAGCTCTTCCAGAAGCCTTGTAAAGCGCTCCGGAACAGGGGCTGTGAAAACCTGCTTTTCCTCAACGCCGGGAATAAATATTTCCAGGCTGTATGCATGGAGCATGAGGGTTACGTCCGGAAAACGGCTGTCCTTTCTGGAATATACGGGATCTCCCAGAATAGGAACATTCAGGTGCTGCATGTGGACACGGAGCTGATGGGTACGGCC
>JAZNLX010000029.1:0-5706 GCA_045579325.1 Spirochaetia bacterium | reverse complement strand
CTGGATGGGGTGTCTCTGCAGATCAAAGATCTGGACCGGGTGGCAGTATTGGGGGAAAGGCGTAGCGGAAAAAGTACCCTGCTGCAAATTCTGGCAGGGCTGCAGGCAGCAGACAGCGGCAGTATTACCTGTGATGCAAAGCCATTGGAGGATAAGCCTTACAAGAGAGGTATTGCCATGGTGTTTCAGGATCCCGCTCTGTGGAACCATATGAGTGTGAGAGCCAACATTGGTTTCGGATGTCCTGTTCAGGGGAGAAAGAATCGTCAGGAATATGTTCGAAAGCTGGCAGCGGAGCTTGGCATTGAAGAATTGCTGAACCGTCGTCCCTATGAAATCTCCGGTGGGCAGGCCAGAAGAGTAGCAATAGCCAGAGCGCTGGCATGTAAACGTCCGCTTCTTTTATTGGATGAAGCCTTCAGTAATCTTGATGAAGCCACGAAAAAGATTACAATGAATGTGGTTCGAAAGTATTCTGAAGGGACTGCGGCGGTGGTTCTGGTGACCCATGATGAAAGGGAAGCGGAAAGCTTTTGTGATACCTTTTACCGTATGGAAAAGGGGCATTTAACATGATGAGAAAAAAATATGTATTGGCATTGCTGTTCATGATAGTTCTGCTGCTGTGTACTTCCTGCGGAGTGGAATTGGAAAAGAAAGAAGAAGCTGTTTTGGAAGGTTTACGTATCTTTCTGGAAGGACAGGAAATCTCAGCTTTGTATGATGACGGAACGTATCTGTGGGTGGGAGGCAAGGATGGTATCCTGCTTTTGGACCGTTCATCGGGGGAACTTAATAAACAGTTGGATGCTCAGATTGAAATGGTGTATGCTTCAGGGATTTGCCGAACGGCAGATGGTTTGGTCTGGGCAGGACACAGCAGCGGTATTACTGCCTTCAACGAAGAAGGAGAAGAACTTTTCTCCTTTGGGGAACCGCAGATACCGGGAGGCAGAGTGAATACCCTGATGGCTTACGAAGATGGCTTGTGGATAGGCACCATGGAAGGTGCGGCCTATCTGGAGCCTGAACAGGGAAATTGGAAGGTAAAAGAGATTCTGACTTCGGAAAACGGATTGTCAGATGACTGTGTAAATGTAATTCTTAGGGTAAAAGAACAATTGTGGTTTGGTACCTATCTGGCAGCTGGAAAAGGTGGCTGCAGTATCCGGAAACATGACGGAGAGTGGGAGTATCTCTCTATAGACGAGGGATTGCCCCATCGGTATGTGAATGCGATTTTGCCCATATCGGAACAGGAACTTTTGATTGCCACGGGGCATTTGAATCTCGGAGGTCTTGCAAGAGTAAGATTACAGGATGAGAGAGAATGGATTGTTACAGATATCTGGAACCGGGAGGATGGTATTCCCGGAGACAAGGTAAGATGGTTGTTTCTGGATCAGGAACAGAGGTTATGGATAACAACGGAATCCAATGGGATACTGCTTTGTCCGCAGCTGGACTATTTACAGTCTCCTATTGTAAACAGCCTTGTGATCACAGAGAAAAACGGGCTGTCCGATAATGAAATAAAAGTAATTGCAGAATGTGAGGATTGTATCTGGCTGGGCAGTCGTACAGGGCTGACCAGAGTAGATAAAGGTTATGTAGATCAATGGTTTGAGAACTACATAACAGACAATGAAAACAATTAATTTTTTAGAATGGAGGATAATACCATGGCAGACATTTTAAGCGGATTAGGCGGACTGGGAGGACTAATGAAAGGCTTGACCAGCATCATGCCACAGGACGAGCCGGCAACACAGTATTTAAGATTGCAGGGAGAGGTTTCTGACCTGCAGAAACAGGAAAAAGACCTTTATGTTCAGATCGGGCAGATGGCGGTGGAGCAGTATGGTCTGGAAAGTTTTGGCGAGATTGCTGATAAAATGAGGTTGACTCAAGCGAATCTGGCGGCTGCTCAGCAGAAGCTGAATGCAGCGAAAGCAGAGGCAGAGGAAAAGGAAAGACTTAAGAAGGAAGCTTTGGCCGGAAGAACCTGCAGTCAGTGCGGGCATGAGAATCCGGAAGGAACCAAGTTCTGTCAGGAATGCGGCAGCAAGCTGGGCGTACAGAATCTGTGTCCGGCCTGTGGTGCGGCAAATGCGCCGGGCGTAAAGTTTTGTCAGGAGTGTGGCAGCAGATTACAGGCAGAAGAACCCACATCAGTGTTTTGCCCGTCCTGTGGTAAGGAAAACCCGGTAGGAACCCGGTTCTGCGGAGATTGTGGAGAAAGATTGGAGGGGTAATATATGGCAGCATATAAGCAACCCTGTATTCATTGTGGTACCTTTATTGAAAGTGATGCACGTATCTGTACTTCCTGCGGAAGCATGAGCCCATTTGGTTATCTTTGTCCTTCCTGTCATCGTCCTGTTCAGAAGGGACAGGCCATGTGTGCAGGCTGCAAGAGACCTCTTTATGTACCATGCCCCACTTGCGGAGCACAGACCTTTGTACAGGAGCGATGCGAGGCCTGCGGCAGTGGACTGATGGTTTACTGTGAAAATAAGAGATGCAATGCATTGCAGTTCTTCCAGAACACAAAATGTACCGTATGTGGTAAAAAAATCAAGGCGAGAATAGGAGGAAGATAAGATGCTGACTTCTTTTACAAGGAATTATCATGACAATTCCACGGAGGCAGGTTTCCAGTTTACCTTTTACTGTGATATCTGCAATGATGGATATAAAAGCAGTTTTATTGAAAGTGAAACTTATAAAAAAGGAAAATTATTCCGGGGAATCGGAGATGGGGCGAGTGCCCTTGGAAGTCTGCTCGGAGGAAGGCTCAGCAGCCTTGGCTATGGTGCAGACCGGGCAACAGACATCTTAAGTGAGAGATTTGAGGGAAGATCTCCGGAATGGCAAAAGGAGCATGAGCAGGCTTTTGAACGGGCAAAAAATGAAGCCATGCGTCATTTCCACAGATGTCCTTCCTGTAATAAATATGTATGCGATCATTGCTGGAACGAGGAAGAGGGTCTGTGTACAGACTGTGCTCCCAGACAGGAGATTTATGTTGCAAGAGCCAGAGCAGAGGCGATGCGTCGTAATATAGACGAAGCCGGAGCTTCTGCGACTGTATGGCAGGGAAAAATCGAAAGTAAGACTACTATTTGCCCTAATTGCGGGAAACCCGCCGGCGCAGGTAAATTCTGCAATAACTGCGGTGCGTCCATGGCGTTAAAGATATGTCCGGCTTGTGGTGCACAGAACGCCCAGAACAGCCGCTTTTGTAACAATTGTGGTACTAATCTGGCCCAGGCGGCAGCACCACCCACCGGAATATGCAGTGCCTGCGGCACCCAGAATCAGCCGGGAACAAAGTTCTGCGGAAACTGCGGAAATAAGCTATAACAGAAAGCAGGTGATGGCATGATTCCATTCAATATGGGACTGAATACTGACAAGGCAGTGGAACAGGAAACTGTGACTGAGGCCTTTGAGGGGTATGTGGAATGTCCGCTTTTTGCACAGGAGTGCCGGATTGTGCTGGAAACGGATGGGCTTGTTTTTGCAGGGCGTTTTCAGCAGGTGGATGTCATGTATGGGGAAATCACTGCCATACATCTGGCGGATTACCTACTGACACTAACAACCGATTCCGGAAGATTTACAATCTCCCGCATGGGGCAGAAGCTTCAGTGGTTATATGAAAAATTGTATGCAGCTTATAACGATGCCGTGTTGGAGGCATTAAAGATAACCGGCATCCCACTTCTGGAGGTTACTGGAGAATATATAGCAGAAGAGGAAGGAATGGTGAATCGTGGACCGGCACAGATTCGGCTCTATGAAGAATGCCTGTGTATCCTGCCGCCTAACGAAAATGCAAGGAGATTGCCACTATGCTTCCTAAAAGATGCCGGAATCAGGGATTATACTTACGAAATGGAGCTATATAGCGGTGAAAGGATAAGCCTTTTCAGACTGGGCAGGGAACTGGACATATTAGACCAACGACTGACAGAGCAATTACATAAGTTAGGTGAAAAGACCTTGTCCTGGCAAAAAGAAGTGGCTCCCGGTATCAGCTCTATGCAGGCTGCATCTGCAGCAGGTCTTATGCCATACGGGCGAGGAGCAAAGTATCAAAAAATCGCAGAGACAGCTCCCCGTCTTGCAACTGCCATAGAAACACATATCAAGGAAAGCCGGATGGCAAAAACCTATCCATGGCTGGTTGAAATGTGCGGAGGGGATTGCTTCTGGACGGGTATCCTGCCTGCTCCGGAAAAAACATCTGTGTTAGAAGGCCTGGAAATCATGCAAAAGGGCGAGCTGGATTTATCAAAGCTTCCCGAACTGATAAATTCCGGGAACGATGGGGCAGGTTCAGAAGCGGCAGAGGAAAAGGAATCCCCGATGATCTTATGGCTTCTGGTTCCGGATCAAGAACAGCAGATTGCAGCAGTGGAGCTTTCGCTGGCAGAACAGGAAGCAGCAGCAACCTATCTTTATCGTATTTCGGGAACATGGGAAGATTTTGCTGTGCGGATAGACCGGGCATTAGAGGCAGCGTCCTTCGACAGACAGTTGATCCGGATGCCGGAAGAGGAACTGAAGGAGCCGGAGCATCTTAAGAAGCGTATGCTGGTAAAACGGACTCCCACACTGGAAATGCTGAGAAAGCAGTTTGTGGGGCGGGCAATTCACACATCCTGGGAGCATTGGAAAAAGGATATAGAGAATTGCTGCAGGAATACCGGTAATCAATTTACGGAAAGGAAACAAGAAACAGAAAAACTTTGTGCAACCTGTGGAGCTGAATTGTCTGCAGATGCTAAATTTTGCGGACAATGCGGCACACGAGCAATATAAATCAAAAAATGGAGGTTATCATCATGGGTAAATTTGTAATCAAAACAACAAACACAGGAGTAAAATTCGATCTGAAGGCCGGCAATGGCGAAGTGATTGCAACCTCTGAGGTGTATTCCTCAGAACAAGCCTGCAGAAAGGGCATTGAAAGTGTAAAGAAGAATGCACCGATTGCAGCCGTTGAGAATCAGACCGTAGAAGGTTATGAAGCGGAGAAACATCCTAAATTTGAAATGTATCTTGACAAAGCAGGAGAATACCGTTTCCGCCTGAAAGCAACCAATGGTGAAATCATCGCAGTTAGTGAAGGATATACCAGTATGGCCGGCTGTGAAAACGGGATTGACAGTGTGAAGAAAAATGCCCCTGAAGCAGAAGTGATGGAAGAATAAAGGGGCTTATTGCAGAATTAAGATAGGTGGTGGAAGCATAGTGAGAAAACTGGTTGAATTGATGTGCATTTTCATATTGAGTATGAGCCTGACAGCCTGCAGTGCAGAGGATGCACTGGTAGACATTTTGAGTAAGGCAATTTCCAAAGCAATGGAAGAGAATCAGGAGCGTGTGCCGGAACAGGAAATGGAGACTGTAGATTCAGCAACAGAGCAGACTGAAGATACAGGAGAACCGGAAGCCGACCAGTCTTCTCAATCCACCGAAATGACAGACGGCGAAGCGGAAACAGATACAGCGGTCACCATGGATATGATGCAGTTGTATGAATGCTGGAGCAAGGTGGTCGGATACTGGAATGCCGCTGAAGGACGATATGCAGTGCCTGATATGATGGACAGCCATACCGCTGTTTTTCGATATGGTATCTGGGATACGGAAGCAGACAGCGGAGAGGGTATGGTGACAGAACTACAGGCCAGC
>JAZNLX010000028.1:0-4265 GCA_045579325.1 Spirochaetia bacterium | reverse complement strand
TCCCTTGGAAGCCATATCGCTGTAAAAGCTGTTCTCGATAACTCCCTCTGCCTTCTTCGGAATCAGGCGGAGTTCCAGCTTTTCGGGAAAAGCCTCGTAGCTCCATCCGTTATGTCTTACAGTTATTCTTTCGTCAAAAGAGGTCTCCATGACCAGCTCTTTAAGAATCTTTCCGTTTTCCCCGGCATTGCGGTCCGCAATGATCCGTATCTCCTGGCTGGGTTTTATTTTTCTCAGGTTTATGTGGGCGGAAGGGGCCTTGAGTACGGAATTGACCTCGCTCATGGGAATTTCAGCTTCCTTGAGAACCAGAGAAAGGTTGCCGCCTCTGGGAATCTTCAATGTGATTTCTTCCGCCGCAAGAGTAGTAAAAGTAAGAAAAAGCATCAAAAATGCCGCAAAAAATCTTTTCATTGTACAAATATAAGAATAAACAATTAAATCATATAAAGCAATATGCTTGACAATTTGTTTTCTTTAAGGATAAACTGCGATATGCCTAGGAGAGATGTCCGAGCGGTTTAAGGTACAATCTTGGAAAGGTTGCGTATCGAAAGGTACCGGGGGTTCGAATCCCCCTCTCTCCGTTCTTCAGCCAGGCACTGTGCAATTGTTCTTCGCCCAACCCCGTCAGGACCGGAAGGTAGCAGCGGTCAGCGACAGACGATGTGACGCAGTTTGCTTGGCTGTTTTTTTTATTATCTTTAACTAATCTTGATTGACCTATAGCTGTAACAGTAGTAAAATTATTCAAATGTCATATACAGTAACTGCTACAAGAATGAGACCCTCAGTTTTCAGCCAGCTGGCCGGACAGGAATTTGTTGCCGACAGCCTCCGTAAATCTGTCAGCGGCGGAAAGGTTGCTCATGCATATCTGTTTTCGGGTCCCCGGGGTGTGGGAAAGACTTCCGCCGCCCGTATTCTGGCAAAATCCATCAACTGCCCGGACAGCAAGGACGGAAATCCCTGCTGCAGGTGTACCAACTGTCTGGAAATAGCCAGGGGAAACTCTCTCGATGTAATAGAAATCGACGGTGCATCCAATACATCGGTAAACGATGTGCGCCAGATCAAGGACGAAGTTCTCTTTGCTCCTGCCAATTCCAAATACAAGATCTATATCATAGACGAAGTCCATATGCTTTCGAACAGTGCATTCAACGCATTGCTTAAAACCATAGAGGAACCGCCTCCTTATATTGTTTTTATCTTTGCCACCACCGAAGCCCACAAGGTACCTGCCACCATCAGGTCCAGGTGTCAGCATTTCAATTTCCGTCTTATCCATACGGATGTCATCAAGGAGCTTCTCCGGAAGATCTGCACCGACAACGGAATCAAGGCCGAGGATGATGCCCTTTTCTGGATTGCAAAGGAAGCCACAGGTTCTCTCAGGGATGCATATACCCTTTTTGACAAGATTGCCTCTTTTTCCGGAGATACCATTTCACTGGATGTACTGAAGGAGAAAATGGGAATCGTAGGATTTGACAGGATAAATCTCCTGGCGGAAAGCTTTGCGGACGGAGACGGGAAAAAAGCACTTGAGCTTCTGGACGGAATACTTGCAGGGGGAACCGCGGTGGAGCAGCTGGTAAACGAACTCTCCGAATATTTCCGCAATATTCTCCTTATCCGTAACAATATCAGGAAAGAGAGCGTGCTGGGATATTCCATAGGTAATTTCTCTCAGAAAGTGATAGATGCATTCACCGACTACCAGACAGAAGAGGCCCTTTCTCTCATACTTCAGCTTTACCGGGATATCAGATACTCCCTGAATCAGCGCTTTGAGCTTGAGCTCCTTGCAGCCAGGCTTTCCAAACTTAAATACTTTGTGCCTCAGGAGGAGCTGCTGGAAAGGCTGGAACAGCTTAAAAACGGCTTTGTTCCCGTTTCATCCTCCGTGCCTGCTCCGGAAGGGGAGATGCCTGTTATTCAGGCCGAAACCCTGATTGCCGAAAGCAGACCCACAGAAATCGATATGGCGGTTCTCAGGAGAGAAACCGTATCCCGTATCAGGAAATCGGGAGACATAATACTTACAGCCGCTCTTGAAAAGACAGAGGAATGGACAGAATCGGAGGGCTCCGTCGTAATCCGCTGTTCCGATCCGTTCATGGCATCCAGACTTGAGGAATCGGCTTCCCAGATCGAAAAGGAAATCGCAGCTCTGGCCGGAAGAAGCGTCAGACTGGCAGTGGATTCCGGTACGGGAGCCCGTGAAAAAAACAGCACCCGCGAAGAAGAGGGGGAAACCCGGGCCGAAATGGTCAAGAGAGTCTTCATGGGGGAAATAATCGAAAACAGAAAGGAGAAAAAAGATGAATTTTGATCCTATGGAAATACTTAAGAATGCTTCCGGCTTTCAGGCCAAGATGGAAGAAATGAAAAGAAACATGGAAAACACCGTGGAAAGTGGTTATGCCGGCGGTGATATGGTCCGTGTGGACATAAACGGCAAGATGGAGATTATCGATGTAAAGATTTCTCCGGAGGCCATAGACAGTGCAGATCCCGGAATGACAGAACAGCTTGTAAAGGCTGCCTGTGCTGATGCCTATGCAAAGATAACCAGAAAAATAAATGAAAGCCTCAGATTCCCTAATTGATGTTCTTATAAAGAATTTTTCCAGTCTCCCGGGTATAGGAAAGAAAAGCGCGGCCCGTATTGTCTATCATCTTCTCAAGACAGACAAATACTTTACCGACACATTTGCCCGGAACATCATGGAACTCAAGGAAAGAATCAGGCCCTGTCCTGTATGCGGCAGTTATACCGATGCCGAGATATGCGGTATCTGTTCAGATCCCGGGAGAAATTCCTCACTGCTCTGTGTGGTGGAAAACCCGAGGGATATAGATATCATGGAATCCACCGGCGCGTTCGACGGATATTACCATGTACTTATGGGACTCCTTTCTCCGATAGACGGAATCGGTCCCGAAAAGCTTAATGTCTATTCTTTGATAGAAAGGATTGAAAAAGAGGATTCCAATGTAAAAGAAGTGATTTTTGCCCTTAATCCGTCAGTGGAAGGGGAGACTACAGCTTTGTTTATACAGAAGATGCTTGAAAACCGAAACCTTAAGGTTAAGGTGACCAGACTTGCATCAGGCCTGCCTGTTGGGGGTGATCTGGAATATGTGGACAGAATGACCCTTACCAGGTCATTATTGGGGAGAACCCTTATATAGGGCTTTTTTTATGTCTAAAAAATTTATCATCATTTCAATTATAGTCGGCGTGGGAATGGCCGGAGATGCAATGATTTACTGCATCCTTCCCGTTACCCCCGAAAGCTTCGGAATATCCATATTCCAGATAGGAATTCTTTTATCCGTAAACAGATTTGTCCGTCTGCTGACAAACGAGATATCCACCATCGTGGTAACGCGGTTCCAGTCTGACAAGCCTCTGATATTCGGGGTCATACTGTCAGCCTGCATAACTTTGGGATATGCCGTGCCGCTGGGCTTCTGGTGGCTTCTTTTCCTGAGAATACTCTGGGGCGGTTGTTTTTCCATTATCAGAATCGAAGGGTACATTGCCACACTCCGGTATTCCGACAAGACCAACCTGAGCCGTTTCATGGCCTGGTACGAAACCCTGAAGGCGGTGGCTTACGGTGCCATGACATTGGTAGCCGGAACCCTGGCCGATGTTATTCCCGTTCTTCTTGTGCCGGTGTGCATGGCAGCGCTGACTGCATCCTGTCTTCTGTTCTTCAAGGGAGGAAATGCCGACCTTATGGGAACAGCCGGAAGAACCATGACTTCGGCTCCTGATGGAGGGAAAATAAAGATCAAGCTCAGCAACATGGATGTTTTCCTGAAAATAGGCTTTATAAGTATTATTGCGGCATCCATCGGAACCATGTTCACCGCCATCAAGGGAAGGGCGATAGTTGATTATATCCTTCCCGATTCCGGATTTGCCATCGGAGCAGCCACCTTTGCCGCCCTTTTCAGTATCGGCGGTCAGGTTGTCCAGTTCCTTGGGCCTGTCATCGGTACTGTATTTGACAGAATCGGCCGGAAAAAAGCATATCTTATGATTTTCGGTGCCGATATTTTCATGCTGGCGGTGCTTGCATTCTTCCAACAGTGGTATGTAGTGCTTTTCATATTCATCCTCCAGCTTTTTGTGGGAACCTCAATGGGAATCATCAGAATGTCCTTTGCCGGTGAGTATGCAAGGCCGGGAGAGCAGGCTGTGTTCCTGAACCGTATATCCACCTGTCTCGATATGGGAAGCGCGG